>CAIVKT010000029.1 GCA_903906615.1 uncultured Bacteroidota bacterium
CTACAATATCCTGAACATGACCATCTATGAAAAGATAAAGGAGATAGCCATCCTCAAAGCCACCGGCTTCTCCGGCCCATCTGTGGTCAGCATATTCTTGCAACAGGCTATTTATATAGGTATTGTGGGCGGCATCATCGGCATTCTGGTAGGTTTCTTCCTTACCCTGGGTATCTCCAAAGTATACATTGGCAGCGGCACACCTATGGGCGGCGCACTCAATTACCTGCCTATGTCTTTTTACGTACCGCATTATGTAGAAGCCATTAGCTTCGGCCTCATCACCACTATTGCTGCGGGCTATTTCCCGGCAAGAAAAGCATCAAAAGTTGACCCTGTAACCATAATCAGAGGATAATGGCAGATATAGCACTAAAAGCAACGGCGATCAATAAATACTTTCACGACCCGGTGACCATGCCGGTACTGAAGAACGTATCTATGGAGGTCAATAAAGGTGAGTTTGTATCCATAGTAGGTAAGTCGGGCTGCGGCAAGTCTACCCTGCTCTATGTACTCTCCACCATGGATACCGACTACGAAGGCACACTGGAGATTAACGGCAAAAAGGCCACAGGCCGCACGCTCAATGAACTTGCCGCCCTGCGCA
This sequence comes from uncultured Bacteroidota bacterium, assembly GCA_903906615.1. GTDB lineage: Bacteria > Bacteroidota > Bacteroidia > Chitinophagales > Chitinophagaceae > Nemorincola. The sequence continues at coordinate 611 of CAIVKT010000029.1, forward strand.
ATGAGTCTATAGGATTCGTATTCCAGTTCCACTACCTGCTGCCCGATTTCTCCTGCCTCAAAAATGTAATGATACCGGGGCTCAAACTGGGCAAGTATTCCTACAAAGAGATAGAGCAGAAAGCGTACGAAAAGCTGAAGATGTTTGGCGTGGAAGATCAGGCGCTTAAAAAAGCCAACAAGCTATCGGGCGGTCAGCAGCAGCGTGTGGCAATAGCCCGCGCGCTCATCAACGACCCTACCATCATTATGGGCGATGAGCCTACCGGCAACCTCGACTCCAAAAACACAGGCATTGTATTCGATCTTTTTCAAAAGCTCACACACGACTTTGGCCAAACTATCATTACTGTAACCCATGATGAGGATTTCGCAAAACGATCAGACCGCATCATCGAAATGGCCGATGGCGTCATCACCAGCCATGGACATAAATAATCAATTAAACCAAACAAAGAATATAACATCAAAGAAGGACATTAATATATTACATCACTTTTTTGTTCATTTGCATTATGTCGGCATACTGGGTCAAAACGCCTGCTTTCTTTAAAAGAGTATTTCCCAAGAACATGGTTTGGGAAATGCCCACCCATGCCGACCCTACTGTTTATATCACTTTCGATGATGGGCCCCACCCTACAGTCACACCCTTTGTACTGAAAGAACTGGCTAAGTACAATGCAAAAGCTACCTTCTTTTGCGTAGGCAATAATGTAACCCACTACCAGGAAGTATACGACCAGGTGCTGGCGCACGGCCATGCCACCGGCAACCATACCTACAACCACGTGAATGGCTGGAAGGCGGATAGCGACCACTACATTAAAAACATAGACCGTGCCCGCAGATACATCAACAGCAAAGCCTTCCGCCCGCCATATGGCCGCATCAAATACTCACAGATGCGCAAATTCAGGAAGAAGTACCCCGGATGGCATATCTACATGTGGGATATACTGAGCGGCGATTTCGACCACAGCATCAGCCCGCAGGAGTGCCTGGATAATGTACTGTCGCACATACGCCCCGGCTCCATCATCGTGTTTCACGATAGCGACAAATCTTTCGAGCGCATGAGCTATGCCTTGCCACATGTACTGGCCTATTGCCAGAAGCAACACTGGAAAATGGCGGCATTACCGCATTAGCCCCTACTTTCTTTCTCCGTTATTACTTAGTTTTGGGGCCATATGCAATTCCGTCCCGAAATAGCCTTCGAGCCACTACCCGTACAAGATGTCTATCAATCAGAAGCATTGATAAAGCTGCTTGGCTATTTGCAGGGCAATTCCCCTTTTTATCAAAACCTATTTGCGGCACATAAAGTAGATCTGAACAACATAAGATCATTGCAAGACCTGCATCTGCTGCCCACTACCTCCAAGAGCGATATGCAGGAGCATAACATGGAGTTTCTGTGCGTGCCAACTGCGCAGGTGAAGGAATACACAGCCACATCGGGTACAATGGGCCGCCCCGTGGATATAGCCCTTACCGAGAACGACCTGCTGCGCCTGGCCTACAACGAGCATCAATCATTTCTTTGTGCCGATGGCGTACCCGGAGATGTGTACCAGCTTATGCTCACGCTCGATCGCCAGTTTATGGCCGGCATGGCCTACTATATGGGCATACGCCAACTGGGCGCAGCCCTCATACGCACAGGCCCCGGCCTGCCCGCTATGCAGTGGGACACCATAAAAAGACTACAAGCCAACAGCATGGTGGCCGTGCCTTCCTTTATACTGAAACTGGCCGAATGGGCCAAAGAACACGGCACAGACCCACAGACATCGCCCATACAAAAAGCCATATGTATAGGCGAGAGCCTGCGCGGTGGCGATTTTAAGCTCAATGCACTGGGACAGCAGATACACGATGCGTGGCCCATAAAGCTATACAGCACCTACGCCTCTACCGAAATGCAAACGGCATTTACCGAATGCGGCGCAGGCAGGGGCGGCCATCACCAGGCCGACCTCATCATCCTCGAAATACTCAACGAACATGGAGAGCCAATGCAGGCCGGCGAATATGGCGAGGTTACTATTACCACCCTTGGCGTAGAAGGTATGCCGCTGCTGCGCTACCGCACCGGCGATATTTGCGCCTACTACAACGAGCCTTGTACCTGTGGCCGCCACACACGCCGCCTCAGCCCCGTACTGGGCCGCCGTCAGCAAATGATCAAGTACAAAGGCACTACGCTATACCCGCCCGCCATATTTGATATACTCAACAATATCCCCTTCATCAAAGAGTATGTGGTAGAGGTATTTACCAATGAGCTCATGCTCGATGAAATTCGACTGCACATCAATACTCAACTACCTGCCGATGCCTGCGAGCAGCAGTTGCGCCCCATACTACAGGCCAGGCTGCGGGTGATGCCCTTGTTGCAGTTTCATGCGGCGGCATCCATACAGCAAATGCAGTTTCCGGCGGCCAGCCGCAAGCAGGTAAAATTCATAGATAACCGCAAAACCGGCAAGTGATTTTTCCACCAATTATGAACATTCTATCGTTGCTCACCTATTAGCAATAGGTTGTTCTCCTTATTTTATTTATTTTCACCTTTTCCAAGACTCATTTATGCACCAAATAATAGATCTGTTAAAAACCCTGCTTGCCGACCCTGATAAGCTGATGAACTTCATAACCACCCACGGAGGGCTATATGTGGTCATGTTCATCATATTTGCCGAGACCGGCCTGTTTGTTGGCTTCTTCCTCCCCGGCGACTCTATACTGTTCATTACCGGTATCATTATAGCCAATTCAGTACCGCAGTTTGGCAACGAAGTGGTTGATCTTATTTACTGGCTCACGCTTATAAGTACTTCTGCTGTTATTGGCAATATGCTGGGCTATTGGTTCGGCCTCAAAACCGGCCACCTGTGGTTCGAGAAGAAAGACACCTGGCTGTTTAAGCAGAAGCACCTGTTACAGGCACACGACTTCTATGAGAAGAACGGCACACTGGCCGTAATCCTCGGCAGGTTCCTGCCTATAGTGCGCACTTTCTCGCCGTTAGTGGCAGGCATTGTAAAAATGAGCTCAAAGAAATTTTTGTCTTACAGCATCATTGGCGCGCTCGCATGGGTCATCAGTATGGTGATGGCGGGCTACTGGCTTGGGCATTATGTGTTTGTGAAGCACAATATTGATAAGATCGTTATCGGGCTGATTATCATCACCACCGGTCCGGTGCTGTTCAAAATGATATTTGGAAAGAAGAAAGAAGCTTCTGCTAACCCATAAACCGGGGTATATAACATCAAAGACAGGATAAATGGCAACCTCTACCGCAAACAACAACGCCAAAGTAATAGGCTTACTCAGCATTCCCGTACTCGTAGCAGCGCTGGGCTACTTTGTGGATATATATGATCTGCTGCTGTTTAGCATCATCAGGGTTAAGAGCCTTAAAGGCATTGGCCTTACTGATGCCCTTTGCGACA
>CAIVKT010000030.1 GCA_903906615.1 uncultured Bacteroidota bacterium
ATCCTATATATACATTCGCTACAATCACTACAAATAACAGAAACCGAACACCTGTTAAAATCACTTAAAAGTGACAAACATTAGGGTATATACGCTATCTTTGCCCTCACCCTATCGAATTCAATTAATAACTTTTTAAAATAACTGTTATGCTTTTATTAAACGTTCATCCTTTGTACCTGGACCTTTTTTCAGGCTCACATATGGTCTACTTGCTGATCGTAGTTCTTTTGTTGTTCGGTGGTAAGAAGATCCCCGAGCTGGCAAAGGGCCTTGGTAAAGGCATCCGCGAGTTTAATGACGCTAAAGACGGCATTAAGAACGAGATAGAGAACAACATGAAGGAAAAAGACAAGATACAGCCAACCGGCACACCTACCCCCCCGGCTAATAACGCATAAGTGGCGTTGTTGTTCCGTTTACCCATTTATGATATTTGTAGCCATGCACTTCGTTGCATGATTGGCAGTTTTTAAATCAATTAAAACATGCGGTTAAAGATTATTTTGTCCTCCTTACTGGTTATTGCGGCAGCATCGCCTTCACAGGCGCAGCAGCATGGCAGCGCCACAGCAGGCCATGCGCATGTTGCCAAGACCGACACTACCATTATCGTTAAAGCAAAGCCTGATTCCAAATCTAAAAACCCGGTACTGGCCAGCAATACGCCAACCACTAAGGATGGCAAAAAAGGCTACAACCACGTACCGCTTGCAGGCGAAAAAGCATACTTCGGCGATAAGAATGAATATGTGAACGATTTTGTGCGCAAATACCTTGATGTACATAACAAAACGCTGGCCAATGTGCAGAACAACAGCACAGAGCCCTTCTCGGTAATAGATGATATACTGAAGCAGAAGAACCTGCCTAAGGAACTGAAATACCTGGCTGTAATAGAATCGGCGCTTAACCACAATGCAGTATCTCATGCCGGCGCTGTTGGTACCTGGCAACTGATGGCTACCACCGCCAAGATGATGGGCCTATCGGTGACACACCGCCAGGACGACCGCCGCGATCTCTATAAATCTACCGCCGCAGCCACTAAGTACCTGGAGCTGCTGTATAGCCAGCTCAATGACTGGCTGCTGGTGATAGCCGCCTACAACAGCGGCCCGGTGCCCGTGCAGCGCGCTATAGAGCGCACCGGCAGCCACAACTTCTGGGACATTAAGGAGTACCTGCCCCGCGAAACACAGGGCCACGTACTGGCCTTTATTGCTACTGCCAGCATATTTGAGAACCTTAATAAATTTATCAATCTAGGCAGCATCCCGGTTGATTTCCAGTTTGGCAAGGAAGAAGAGCCTGTGGCCGTTGCTACAGCGCCATTGCCACCGGCCAAGCCGGGAGCGGCTAATGCCACTCCTGCTGCCGCTGCGCCGGGTGCTATGGTAGCAAAAAAGTCGCCTTTTACTGATGAAGAACTGAAAAACATGAGCATAGTGCGCATAAAAGACCCGATAGATATGAACCTGCTGTCGCAGGAGCTGGGGGTGGATAAAAAGCTGCTGATGCGCTGGAACAGTGATTATGAGCTATTTACCTACAATACCTACCCTACCCCGTTCTATAACCTGCGCCTGCCCAAGGATAAATCGGACCTTTTCCTGCAGAAAAAAGAGCAGTTGACCAAGAAATCAAAAGCCCTTTTCCTGACGAATAAATAGCTTTGAAAAAAGTTTTTGTCAAATACTTTATATATCATACCTTTGCAGTCCTTAAATAATAAAATCAAAACTTAATGGCAAACCATAAAGCAACCAAAAAAGATATTCGCCAGAGTGAAACGCGCCGTGAACGTAATCGTTATTACGGCAAAACAACCCGTAATGCTATCCGTACCCTGTTAGCTACTCCTGATAAGGCTACTGCCCAGGAAAGCCTGAGCAAAGTAATATCTATGATAGATAAGCTCGCAAAACGCAATGTGATCCACAGAAACAAAGCAAGCAATATCAAATCCGGTATCGTAAAGAGAATTAACGCTTTAGCTTAATCCCCTCTCCACTATATTTTGAAAACCCCGGCTATGCCGGGGTTTTTCGTTTGAGGGTGGAGAGCGGCTTTCCGCCATGTTTGATTCTATACCACTTTGGGTAATAGGTCGCGTCAGCACTGCTTTTTTCGCCGTCAGAGGCGTTTTGAAATTACGCCGCCATGTATCGGAACATCCCGTGTAATAAGTACCATGCAAACTAATACTCAACGTGTCTGACGGCAAAAAAGCCGTACTGACACTACCTCTACCTCTGCCTCTTGTTGCTCATAATGAAAAGCTATCAATATTATTACTTAAACATCTCCCTACCTCCTCGATAGCTATCGGGACACAGGGCTTGCCCGCAAGGGGGAATTCCCATTGTGAGCATACAACTCCGATTTCTACGTATGTTTTATCCCTACTGTCATTCCCACCCTGCGTAAAGCACGAAATACGGGAAAGCCCCCTTTAGGGGGTTTGGGGGTTTTTA
>CAIVKT010000031.1 GCA_903906615.1 uncultured Bacteroidota bacterium
CCGTATGAACAGGATTAAAGCTGCCAAAATACAATCCGATATGCATACCGCAAATCTATGATAAAAATGGCTCAATTTCTGAATGGCTTAATGCCTAAAAATGACTCAATTTCTCAATGGCTCGCTTATGCCCGCAAAGCAAGCAACACGAAAACTCGCGCCTGCAAAGGGGACAGCCTGAAAACAATAGCGAAGCAATTGTTTTCAGGCAGGGGTGGTTAGGCCGCGCGTGGGGGCAATAACAAAGCGGGCGGCACATCCGTGCCACCCGCTATTATTTTATCAACTCACAATACCCTACTGCTCCATCACAAAATGGAACACATGGCTTTGCGTTGCAGTCCTTACATTCAGCAGGTACATACCATTGGCAAGTGTATTGCCCAGGTGTATCTGTTCATTCAGCATACCGCCGGTGGCCATCACCTTTGTTTTATAAATGGCCTGGCCCAGCATATCTGTTATTTCCATCTCCACTTCTTCATCTGCCGTAGTGCCCAGAGACCCCTTCACCGTGAAGGCGCCCTTGTTCGGGTTAGGTGCCAGCTTTATATCGCTGTTGTTCACCGCTACCTGCTGCACACCATTGGTGTATAACGTCAGTACAATGATCTGGTTGGTAGTGATATCGCCGCAAAGGCCGTGGCTGGTTACCGCGCACACTATCGAGTCCAGGTCGAAGTAATAGCTGTTGAAGAAGAAAGTATCGCGCGTAGCGCCGGGTATAGGGTTGCCATTGATATACCATTGATAGGTTGGAGAACTGCCTGCGCCTGTCACATGCGCTATCAGTGTATCTGCCTGCCCAACAGCTATGTTGGTACCCTGCGATGCTGTCAGTGTCACTACAGGGGTCAGGTGCGTCACAACGGTCACAGATTCCGTACTGCTCATAGCACCCGTGCAGCCTGTGCTTGGCCTTATCGCGCTAACGGTGTATGTACCTGATGCCGTCTGCAATCCGAAGTCGAGCGAATCGCCTGTGCCTGCCACAGGGCTGCCCGCAGGGAAACCATCCAGGTTCAGTTGGTACAATATGCCTGTATCCGAATGTGTGAGGCCCACATGCACACCTGAGTCAGAGATGCAGTAGGTGCCGCCGCCATTCATATCATAGGCCGTTGGCAATGGGTTCACAATGATCACTGCGGTATCGCGCATGGTGTCCGTGCAACCGGTAGTTGCATTTACACCTACAGCAAAGTAAGTACCCCCAAGTGTTTCAGCGCCAAATTCAATGGCCGAACCTGTACCCAGTTGCGGTCCGCCTATCGGCAGGCCTGCAGTGTACATCTGGTAAGTTACGCCTACTTCAGAGTTGGCAAGGCCGATCTCATGGCCGGTGCCGCCCGCGCAAAGCGTGCCACCACCTGTCATTGGGAACACAACAGGCAGCGGGTTCAGTTCTACTGTGGCGCTGTCTATCATTTTGTTCGCGCAAAGTGTGGTCACATCTGTGCCGATCACCGTATAAGTACCCGATATGGTTTCTGTGCCAAAGTCTATTAAAGAGCCGGTGGTACCTGCTACCGGCGTACCTACAGGCACACTGTTGCGGTATAGCTGGTAACGTACACCGGTATTGGAATTTGCAAGGTTCACGGGGAAACCTGTACCTGCACACGCTATGCCGCCGCCGGTTACATTCCACGCCTGTGGCAGTGGGTTCACAAATATGGACACAGAACCCGCCATGCTAGTAGAGCAACCTGAAACAGTATCTACCGCATTGATCATATACGAAAGGGCTGGTGAGGTAAATACACCATAGTCAAGACCGAAACCTGTACCCCTCAATACTTCTATTGGCGTACCTGTCTCTAGCAACGTGTATTTCACCGATGGTATAGAACCGCTCAGGTAGATGTGGCGGCCCGTATCGCCGGTGCAGTAGCTGCCACCACCTGCTATAGTAAATACCGTAGGCAATGGCTTGATGGTCATACGCACAGGGTTAGCCATACTGTCTTTACAGCCGGTAACCGTATTGGTAGCAGATACCGTATAGGTTCCTGCAAGCACTTCTGCGCCAAAGGTGATAGCGCCACCTGTAGAGGTTACACCTGTGCCTACAGCAGCGCCATTATTATAAAGCTGGTAACTGATGGGGGCTGTCTGTGTGCTGCCCAGGCCCACAGGCAAGCCGCCGGTACCATAGCAGTAGCTGCCGCCACCTGTTACTATCTCTACAGTAGGCAGTGTGTTAGCTGTAATAGTAGCGCTGCTCAGCATGTTCAGCGTACAGGTATTTCCGGGGTTGGTAGCTACAATTGTATAGGTAGCCACTGTGTCGGTAAGCCCGTAATCAAGCGATACCCCTGTGCCATGCAATGCGCTTCTTATAGCAGTATCGGCACGGTATAGCTGGTATTGGATGCCGGTCTCAGATCCGCTCAATCCTATGTGGTACTTGATGGTGTCATTGATACAATAAGCGCCGCCACCTGTTACTGTAAAGCTGCCCGGCAATGCGTTCACATGTATATAGCCACTATCGGTCATAGCGTTGTAGCAACCTGCCGCGCTTACAGCTACTATATCATAAGTATAGTTGCCGGGAGTGGCCGTTGCCGGCTGCTCAGGGCCAAAGCTCAGTGCCCCGCTGGTGCCGGGCAATGTGCTCACTATCGAACCGTTCTCATAGAGGTAGTACGTTACAGTAGCATCATCAGAGTTGGGGAGGGAGATCATAAATCCGGGGCCATCAGCACATTCCGTGCCGCCGCCCGATACGGCATAAATATTCGGCCTTGGGTTTTGTTGTATGCGTTCGGTTGTGGCAAAAGTAATATAGCAGCCGGTAGCCGGGTTAGTAGCTACCACCGAGTATGTTCCGGTATCGGTTGTAGGCCCCCATGTCAGGCTATCGCCGGTGCCTACGCGCACAGGGCCATAAGCCACACCGTTATTATAAAGCTGGTAATTAAACCCTGCATCTGTACCATAAGTGTAAACAGTAGAAGCAATAGCAGAGTCGGCGCAATACGCCCCGCCACCACCCATGCTATAATCAAAAGGCAACGGGTTCACATGTATATTGCCGGAATCGGCCATAGTATCTACGCAGCCATAGACATTGGTAGCCACCACCATATAGTAGTAGTCTCCCGGCGTAGCAGGGCCCGCCTGTGCCAATGTAGTAAAGCTGAATGCGCCCGGTGCGGTTGGGGTTACAGTAGCAAATGCTGTGCCCGGACCAGTGCCATATAAGTTCTCATAGATAGCATATTGTACAGTTGCATCACCATTGCTCAGGCCCAGGAAGAAGCCTGGCCCGTCGGCGCACTCGGTATCATGCCCTGTTACGTGGTATACATTGGGCAGCGGGTTGATCCAGATAGAATCACGGTCTATAAGTGTATCCACGCATCCGTAAGTAGCATCTGTTACTACAGCCCGGTAAACGCCGGGATCAGTAAATGTGCCGAAAGACACCGGATCCGAACCATCGCTCGGTATAGAAGTCGTTACAAAAGCGCCATCGTGGAACAATTGATAACTGAATCCCGTTATGCCTACCGGTGGTAGATCTATTGATATTCCCGGTATCATTACATTAGGACAATAGCCGCCATCAGCGCCTGCTGCATGATCGAAGGTTACCGTACGGTCAGGCAACGGAACAATAGTCACCAAAATACTGTCTGTGCCATCCAAAAAGCTGATCATATCATTGGTGCAACCGGTAGCGGTATTCGTAGCTACAATAGCATAGTTGCCGGCCAGATTGAACAGCCCCATATCCAGCGTATCCGTAGTGCCGGTACCTGCCTTTACAGCACCCACCGCTACACCTGCATGGTATACCTGGTAAGAGATACCCGCATCAGATCCGTCCGATAAAACAATATGAATACCTGTATCGCCTGCACAGTAAAAGCCGGGTACTACCTCGCCAACAACTGCCATTACATGCACATCAGGCAGCGGGTTGATGGTTACCGTCACACTGCTTTGCGTACCCCAGCAGGCGGCAGGCAATGGCGTGCGCGCCCTGAAGTAATAAGTGCCTGATGTATATTCAACAATAGGGAATGTACTTTCATCTATCGTGGTGCCTGTGCCTAAGGATACTACATCTTCATAAAATATCGTATTACCTGCGCCACCACCTGTGGCAGTTACGCTGGCCGAGTTACAGAATACCCCGCCACCTGTTACGATCACCGGCGCAGCAGTATCATTCACCACTACAGTAGTAGTATACGTTACGGAGCAACCAAGGCCGGGGCCATTGGTGACGGTAAGCGAATAAACACCCGCCGAGCTCAACTGTGCTGAATCTATAATAGGTGTTGCCGTGCCTGCACCACTGCTGAATACACCGGGACCGCTCCACGAATAAGTAGTTACGTTAGATATCGGGCCAGCAGGGCCAAAGGTTATAGCCCCATCCACGCACACAGGCGTAGAGTTGGTAATACCGCCCGCTATCACCGGCGCAGGGTTTACAGTAACCGCAGTAGTAGCAGCAGCAGTAAAGCCATTGCCATCAGTGATGGTAACCGTATAAACAGTAACGCCCGTTGCAGACGGAGTAAGCACCACCGATGTACCCGTAGTGGCAGAAAGCCCTGTTGATGGCGCCCAGCTATACGTAAGCGGCGCATCGCCACTGCTGGTAAGCACATTCAGCGTTACCGGGGCCAGGTTGCATATTTCCATGCTCGGCGTGCTGGTGATCGTTGGCAATGTAGAGCCGATGCCGGAAAACAGGCTGCTCAGGCTGCTTACTGTAGCAGGCGTAGTGAGCGTAGTTGCAGTTGCAGGGTTATAACGTATCCAGGGCAATGCGCCTGTGTACTCGCCCGTAGACATCAACGTATAAGAACCCGTAACATCAGCAGGCAGGAAATTAGTGGTTACCGCATAAGTAGCCGATGGAAAGTTGTTCAAATATACATTCCAGTACCTGTTCAGGTAGTTGTTGGTATTGGCATTCATAGAAGGCTTCTTAGGCACCTCATTTACAGCAAGGTAGCGGCCCGGTATATATGCGCCTCCAGTTAAAAGGCTGCTATAAGTTACCGGCGCATAATGGCCTGCCCTGTCCCCTATCGGGAAGAGATAGCTGGTGTTGTCGGTATTAGGCACCACCTTAGCCACCATACCCGTGCTATCAGCTACTATCATAGCAGTAGAAGACAGTGTACCCGCTACCGCAGTAGCTGCTGTGTCGAAGAACAATGTATCCTGGTATATGTGTACCCTGCCATTAGTAAGTGTGAGCGTGTTATTGATCGTTTCGTTATCGGCAATATAAATACCCACACCGGGCCTGTTTACCGTTAAATTATTGAACACGGAAGATGCGGTGCCACCAATGAATGTGCGCGTACCTGATGCCCCAAGGAACAGTACGCTGCCGGTTCCCGGCACAAATGACGGTGTGCTTTCGTTGTTGGTAAAGTTGCCGTCTATAACGTTGATGGTGTCTCCAACAGCATTAAGTGTGCCGGCCGTCACGTAGATATTTTTGAGCAAAACAGATGAGCCGAGTGTAATGGTAGCCGCGGGGTAGGATATGTATACATTCCCAATTGTATCATTGTTGCCGTAGGTGGAGATTGGAAGCAATTCAAATCCTGTTGTAACAGCAGTAGCGCCAGAGCCAAGTGACTCATAGGTTACAGTAATGCTATCGTTTTGGTAAGTGGGCGCAGAAGCAAAAGTACCGTCATCCACATTTACATTCCCGGAACTGATCATATTGAAGTGTGTGCCATTGATCAATGTGCCCAATTCCAGGTCCAGTGTACTGCCATTGAATAGTTCATCTTTCGAAAGAGATACTCCTACAGGGTTATTTATGATTACAGTGCCTGTAGCTATACTATTAACGCTTATCGTATCCGGCAATGTAATACCCGTTACCTGCGGCACTGTGCCATCATACTCATAGGTAGCCCTTTGGCTGTATACCCTGGTGGCCATCTGTTTCAGCGAAGAGTCGAGGCCACCCGCATTTTTAGTATATATTGTCGCGCCATCCTCAATGGTAAACACATCGCTCCCTCCGCCGCTCATGCTATACGTACCACAGTTAAGCAAACCACCAGTACTTACCGTATCGCCCGATGTGGCAAATACAGGCAATGGTACATTGCTGCCAAGCGTCAAAAAAGCGCCATTATCTACTATGATATTAGTATAAGAACTGGTTGCCGTACTCGTCCATGTCATTGTATGGGTGCCAGCGATGAAATGCAAATAAAAGTTGTCGTTACTAGCAAAAGGGGATATTGTGGCTATGCCCTGAACGTACAGGTCGCTACCCAGGTTAATGGTCAGGTCGCCGGTTAAAAGCGCGCTACCAATCTTAGTAGAACCCTGAAGTATCAACGCACCAGTTATGGCAATAGTACTTGTAGGAGTACCGGTTTTAGTTATCTTGGCTCCGGCTATAGGCTGTATAATTACAGTTCCACCCACAATCCATGATTCGCTGCCGGGCATTGTCATTGACGAACGAATATAAAAGGTATCTGCGGCAACTAAAAATTCTGATGGGTGCGGATGAGGAAGACCAAACGTCGTACTCGAATACCAGTTATTCGTATCGGTAACATCACCGGACCCAAGAGCATACCATCCGGTAGTAGAAAAACCCCGTACAGCAAAACAACACAACAACACCAGTAAATAGAATTTCTTCATGATCTTAAATTTAAGAATAGGTTTTTCAATAGGTAAAACAGTCCTGCGTACATAGATATTCCTTACCCTGCACAGGCCGCAAACAAATTTGCAACTAAAATAAGCCAAATTGTTGATATTAAGAATAAATATGAAAAAACAAATGTCATTTATCCCATTTTCATCAAAAAAATTCCCCACCTGCCGTTAGGGTTAGGCTCGCCCTGGCCGGCAATAAGTAACTCCCCGCTCCGATCAAGTGTCATGGTGAGCCTCGCCGAACCATGGCACACTCGCGCCAGATCAGGCAATGAGTAACTCCCGCCTGCCAGTGAGCACTCGCCACGAGACAACCCCTACCCTAAAGGGAGATGTAATGTAAACTCAGATAACCCATAAATTAGCGCTTACAAATACGGGCGAGTGAGCACTCGCCACGAGACAACCCCTACCCTAAAGGGAGATGTAACGTAAACTCAGATAACCCATAAATTAGCGCTTACAAATACGGGCGAGTGAGCACTCGCCA
>CAIVKT010000032.1 GCA_903906615.1 uncultured Bacteroidota bacterium
AATAATCCTGATACACCAGCCCACCTCACTAATCCCCTATCGGGTCTATACTCGCGGTTTCTACCATCAGCATTACGGTTTTATGAGGGGCGCGGGGGCGGTGCATTACGCCCCTGGTGATGGTAACGCCCTGCATGGGCTCCAGCTCTATGGTCTTGTCTTCGAGGTCTATGAATAGCTTACCCTGAAGCACAAAGAAGAACTCATCATCATTATCATGCTTGTGCCAGTGATACTCACCCTCTACTATGCCTATACGGGCCACACTGTCATTTATCTGCGTAAGTGTTTGGTGGAACCAATTTTTTTATTCTCAGCCACGATCGCAGGTACATCTATCAGCTCCAGGTGACCGTACCTGATGTTCATTTGCTGGTTGTAATTGTATTCGGTCATGGCGGGGGTTGTTTTGTGGTTATTACTACTCTTTAATGATCTTCTTTATCATTCGGTTGCCCTCATCATCTATCAACTCCAGCAGGTTCATGCCTGTGGGTAATGCGCTTAACGAAATACTATTACTGCCTTCTTTTAGTGTGCCGTGTTGTAGTGTAGCGCCTACTATATTGTGTAGTTTGTAGTTTGTGGTTGTGGCTATGTTGTCTATTTGGAGGACATCGCATGTAGGATTTGGATAAATATTTATGTTCGATATTGAATTGTCGTTTTTTACTTGTAAATAATCGCAGCGATTGTAAGTGATTTTTCTTATGCGAAAATTGAATAAATCACTTACATAAATATTGCCGCAGCTATCTAGAGATACTCCTTCCGGAGAATAAATCTCTGCAGTAATTGCTGTTTGGTTATCGCCATTATAGCCTCCTGTTCCGTTCCCGATAATTGTATTTATTATTCCATTGCTCGCCACCTGTCGCATTCGATTATTATTGTTATCTGCGATAAAAACATTCTCGTATTTGTCAACTGCAACAGCAAACGGTGAATTTAAAACTGCATCAGTTGCAGGTCCACCATCTCCTGAAAACCCCGAAGCATTAGTTCCCGCTACCGTAATTACAATATTACTCGATTTAATTATTTTCCTGACTCTACTTGATGTTGCAAAATAGATGTTCCCTATGGCATCAGAACATATTCCCTCGGGAGATGCAATTAATGCAGCCGTAGCAGGCCCGTTATCACCTGAATCTATACTACCAACATTTGCAATTCCTGCATATGTGGAAATAATGCCAGTAGCAGTTACTTTCCTGATAATATTACTGCTTATCTCTGTAAAAAAAATATTACCAAAGGGATCGACACAAATTCCTGTCGGCCCATTTAAAGAAGCATTGGTTGCCATGCCCCCATCGCCGCTATGTCCAGATGTTCCATTTCCTGCTACTGTAGAAATTATGCCTGTGGCATTGTCTATTTTTCGAATTCTATTATTGTCAAGATCTGCGATATACAAATTACCAAAATCATCTGTAGCTACTCCAATCGGATTATTTAATTGCGCCAATGTTGCAGCTCCTCCATCACCTGAAAACCCGGATGTGCCAGTACCAGCTATTGTAGTGATCACTCCTGAATTAGAGACTTTTCGAATCTTATAGTTGCCTCTTTCTGAAAAAAAATAGTTCTCATTTTTATCAAAAGTAGATAACGAAAACCCACCAATACTAGCGGATGTTGCTGGGCTTCCATCCCCCGAATCTCCACTAACTCCATTTCCCGCAAATGTTGAAATTATCTGCGCCCGCAACACAAACGGCCCAAGAAACAAAAGCAGGAGTAATAGTCTTTTCATTAGCGTAAGATGAAATATAAAACTACTGCATTTTTCTGAATCGCGAGACCACCCCGACCCTAAAGGGGAAAGTTTGGTAATACACGTAGTGATCACAAAATATGACTGTTGGATAATTTCCCCCTTTAGGGTCGGGGTTGTACTCGCAACAACAGAAGTAGCATTTACAATTCTACTGCACCACCGGCTTCGCTGTCACCTCCACTATAGGCTTGCCTATGCAGCCGTTGGGGGCTTGTATGTGCAGCAGGGCGGCGAGGGTGGCGCTGATGTCGGTCATGTTTACCTGCCGGTCGGTTTCGCCCTTGGGTATGTGCCAGCCATACCATATGAGGGGTATGTGGGTGTCGTAGGGGTTCCAGCTACCGTGGGTCATGCCGGTGGTTCTGCCGCCATTGTCGTACCAGCCTGGGTTCAGCACCAGTTGTATGGCGCCGCTGCGGGCACGGTTGTAGCCATTGATAGCCATGCTGCGTATGGGCTCCGGCACAGCGGCGTGCGCCATGTTTTCCATGTCCATCACATAGGCTACCTCGGGGCGTTTATACATCCACGCGCATATGGCCTGCTTTATCTTGTCGCGGTCCAGTTGGGCGGCAGCAAGCATCGGCTCATTCAAAAACACCTGGTAGTTCACAATGCCATTCACTATAGAGTCCTTGCCAAACTGTGCTTTCAGTGCGACATTCAGGTCAGCAGCAGTGTTCACATAAAATACGCCAGCGGGTATATCTTTATCCGCCAGAAATTCGGCATTGTGTGCGCCACCATGGTCGGCAGTAAGGAAGAAGAGGTAGTTGTTGCGGCCATACTGCTTATCGAGGTAGTTGAGCAGGTCGGCTATCTCGCGGTCCAGGCGCAGGTACAGGTCCTCCGTCTCTATAGAGTTGGGGGCAAACTGGTGGCCCACATAGTCGCTGCACGAGAGGCTCAACGCCATAAAGTCGGCCTGGTCGCCCATGCCCATCTGCTCGCCTTCCAGGCAGGCCTTGGCCATCATTATAGAGTAGGTATTGCCGGCAGGCGTAGCGCGGATGACCTGGTAGCGGTCGCTATCAGCCAGCGAATCAAATGAATGGGGGAATACCGGGGCTTTCTCGCCCTTGAATGGCTTTTCGTAGTTATTTGCATCGGTAGTGCTCTGCACATACTCGCCTGGGGGCAGCAGCAACTGCCAGCCCTGCTTCACGAGGCTGTCGCCCGCCTTGCGCTTATTAAATGCCTGCAGCCATGCGGGGTTCTGGTTGGGGTAATAGCTGCTGGTGGCAAAGGTGCCGTTCTTATCGTTGTACCAATAAGCGGCATTGGCCAGGTGACCCGCGGGCAATATGCTGCCCCTGTCTTTTATAGATACGCCATATACCTTGGAGCGCAGGTTGGTAGCCAGGCGCAGCTCATCGGTAATGGTAGTAACGAGCAGGTGTGCCGGGCTGTAGGATGGCGCATTGGTGGCATCGCCCACCAGGTGCACGGTGGGGTCATCCACGCAGTAGCTGTTGCTGCCCGTGGCGTTATCAATCCAGTTGTTGCCCGCTATGCCGTGTATGGAGGGTACCGAGCCGGTGTATATGCAGCTGTGGCCGGGAGCGGTGTTGGCAGGCAGGTAGTTCACATTGGTGTTCTGGCAGTTGTAGCCCTCGCGCATCAGGCGTTTAAAACCGTCATTGCCGTACTTGTCGTAGTAGCGGTATAGATAGTCCCAGCGCATCTGGTCTATCACCAGGCCGAAGACCAGCTTCGGCCTTTTCACTGCATCCGGCTTGTGCGTACACGACGATAACCCGATTATTAACAAAATAATAAACAGCCTGAAAACCCTCATTGTAGTAGTTTTTTGGTCCTTAAAGGTAAAATAATGAATATATGCTGCAAAAGTGCAACTTATACGATGAACGGACAGTTATATTTTCATTAATTTCGCCTCTCGACCAGTTAATTAGTTAAAGAAGTTAATTGGTTAAAAAGGTAAAAAGACTAACAACTAAAGACTAACGACTATCTACTAACAACTAACGACTAAATACTAAAAGATGGACATATTCGCAAAGTTTGAGAACAGATTAGGGCCAATAGGAGATTACGCAGAGAAATCGCCGGGTTATTTCGCATTCCCTAAGCTGGAAGGTGAAATAGGCAACCGCATGAAATTCCGCGGCAAAGAAAAGATAGTATGGAGCCTCAATAACTACCTGGGCCTGGCCAACCACCCCGAAGTGCGCAAGGCTGATGCCGATGCTGCTGCCAAGTACGGACTGGCATCGCCAATGGGCGCGCGTATGATGAGCGGCAACTCGGATATACATGACCAGCTTGAAAAAGAACTGGCCGAATTTGTAGGCAAAGAAAGCGCTATGCTCGTCAACTTTGGCTACCAGGGCATGGTATCGGCAATAGATACGCTCTGCGGCCGCCACGATGTGGTGGTGTATGACGCAGAATCTCATGCCTGCATCATAGATGGCCTGCGCCTGATACCAAGTCACCGCTATGTATACAAGCACAATGATATAGCCGACTGCGATAAGCAACTGGCACGCGCCACCGAGCTGGTAAAGAAAACCGGCGGTGGTATACTGGTGATCACAGAAGGTGTATTCGGTATGAGCGGCAACCAAGGCAAGATCAGGGAGCTGGCTGTGCTGCGCGAAAAATATGAGTTCCGCCTTTTTGTGGACGATGCGCATGGCTTCGGTACCATGGGCAAAACAGGTGCAGGCATAGGCGATGAACAAAACTGCATTGAAGATATAGACATCTACTTCTCTACTTTCGCCAAGTCTATGGCCAGCATTGGCGGCTTTTTGGCAGCTGATAAAAAGATACTCACCTTCCTGCGCTACAACATACGCTCGCAGATATACGCCAAGTCATTACCACTGGCATTTGTAGCCGGCAATCTGAAGCGCCTTGAATTACTGAGGGGCAAACCCGAGCTGCGCGAAAAGCTGTGGCACAATGTACGCCGCCTGCAGGATGGCTTCCGCAAAGCGGGCTTCGACCTGGGCACTACTAATACTCCGGTAACGCCTGTATTCATGAAGGGTGGCCTGTACGATGCTGTGCAACTTACCTACGATATGCGCGAGAATTACAACATCTTCTGCTCGGTGATCGTGTACCCTGTTATCCCTAAAGGACAGATAGAGCTGCGCATCATACCCACAGCAGCACATACCGACCAGGACATAGATGAAACACTGGCCGCCTTCGCAGCAGTGCGCGAGAAACTGGAACACAAACTATATCCTCAGGAAATGCCGAATGTGGGCGTGCCTGCGTAGTAGGTTGAAAAGTTGATAGGTTGATAAGTTTTATAGCAAAAGCCCTGTGATTTTTCGCAGGGCTTTTGTAATTTTGAAGTATGTCCCCGGAAATAAGAAATATAGAATTCCTGAACAGTTCTATTATGTTTGTGCATCTTACCAATGACAGGACCTTCCTGGTACCCCTTGAACAATTCAAAGATATTCAGTCGTTAACACCCTTACAAAAGAAAGAGTTTGAGATCATTGATGGCACTAATCTTTCTTTCCTGGATATTGATGAAGTTTATCGCCTGGCCGAATTAACAGGTATCGAATAACAGGCCAATACCTTCCTTGCTAAATGCTTTGTATCTTAGCCCCATAATCAGGCTTTTCAATGAAAGTATTTATCTCCGGTGCATCGGGCCTTGTGGGCGGCAATTGTTTAAAACATTTTACAGAACAGGGCTGGGATGCTGTAGGCTCTTACTACTCCTACCCTACTGATAACACTGTGTTTTATGACACCCTGGTGCCCGGCAACCCGGATAACTTTGATGTGGTGGCATTCGGGCCCGATGTGATCGTACATTGCGGCGCGCTTACCCATGTAGACTATTGCGAGACCCACGCGCAGGAAAGCTATGAAAAAACTGTGCAAAGCACCATCAACCTGATAGCATTGGCCAAACAATGCAACGCAAAGTTGGTGTATATCTCTACCGACTATGTATTTGACGGCAAGCATGGCCCCTACCTCGAGGATGCACCTGTGAACCCGATAAGTGTTTATGCCCGCCACAAATTAGAGGCAGAGCAACTGGCGCTACAGGAAATACCCAATACCCTGGTGCTGCGTGTAACGAATGTATATGGCAATGAAGTAAGAGGCAAGAATTTTGTCGCCCGTATTGTAGATCAATGTGTGAATAAGCAGAAACTAACTTTAAAACTACCCTACGACCAATATGCATCGCCCGCCAATGCCTGGGATATAGCGCGTGCCATGTTTGTATTGCTGAGGGATAGCAAGCAGGGCATCTACAATATAGGCAGCACAGATTATGTGAACCGTGTGGAACTGGCGCTACGGGTACTCAGCTACTTCCCCAACGCCGAATACGACCTCATACCCATCAGCACGGCAGATATGCAGCAACCCGCCGCACGCCCATTGCTTGGTGGTTTTGTGAAAATGAAATTCAGCAACGAATACCCCGAATTCCTTTTCGGCAACATAGATAGCTATATGAAAGAAGCACTGGCTAATGCCAATGCTTCCTGATCAGAACAAACAATCTATACAGCCTTTATTCGAGGTTTGGAATTTGTTATTTTCCTTATTGGAATTTGCCTTACGCAATATCCGGGTGTATACCTACGAACTTAGGCAGATCCTTTACATGGAATATCCAGAACAGCGCAGAAGCTATGGGGGCCATTACGCAAAGAAATGCCATCCACAGCAGTTTGCTTGCGGCATTCATATGCTTCATACGGGCCATCAGCACAAGGCAGTAAATAAATACAGGCGCTGTAATGATACATGATGCTGCGAGCATAATGAGCAGCGTATCATAATTGCGACTGGTAATTCCTACTGCGCTGGATACCACAGGGTGGCCATTTGTTAAAGGAAGCAAAAGAATAGCGAAGTAAATAAAACATGCAGCAAAACACAGCACGGGAAGAAAACAGATGAACCCCATCCTTGTTTTCATTTTTTCGTCAAAAACCATTAGCTTATCCATAAAATAGTGCGTTTTATTACACACTAAATGGCTAAAAACCGTGCCAGCGAATGAAAAATCTGATACTTAATTCCTAATTGTTTATGACAAAAGTAATAGAGGCTTTGGTAGCGGTTCCTGTTGCTTCGATACAATATATACCCGATGTAAGTTGGGGCAAATTTATTTGTTTTGATGTTTCCAAAACTGATACTGCGCAGGAGTAAACTTGCTGACCCAGACTATTATACACTGCCATATTATTGAATTGTCCGGCATTAAAAGTAACAGATAACGCTTGTTGCCCGGTAAGAGGGTTAGGATAAGCCACAAAACCTTGAACAGGATTATCTACAGATAGAACTCCGGACGATGTGAAGTCATATTTTGCCAGGAACAGATCAGTATATCCATAACCCGGAAATAAAATACTACCAAACGACAAGGATGAGCTAAGCACCGCATCAAAGTAACCGGTCATATACATATGGCCTGCATTATCTAAAGTAATTGCACTCGCCACATCGTTACCTCCATTACCAATACTTGTGGCCGCAATCAAATCACCAACTGTGTTATAACCGGCAACCAAAATATCAGATCCACCTCTGTTGGTAAGGCCGTATGTAGATGTAGATGCACTGGTGAACCCTCCCGATAAATAAATGTCACCCATCGCATCGCTCTGAAGTGAAGTTGACCAGCTATTCCCTCCAGTGCTCTTCGCCCAAGCGAAGTTGCCACTCGTATCGCCTTTTGCGATAAATAAATTCTGTGCATCGAGGGGAGTAGTAGTCGAATTATTGAGTGTATCGGCACCTAAAATAATATTGCCTGCAAAGCTACCTGCAATGATCAAGTTGCCTGAGACATCTACAGTGATCGCTGCACCATCAGAGGGTCCTGTACCACCGGTAGTTTTTGTCCAAACCACATTCCCTGAAATATCATACTTTACCAGGAACAAATTGTAATTGGGAGCGCTGTTGCTAACTAATGTATCTAAACCAAAAGAAATAATGACATCACTAAATTCGCCGGCAACATATACACAACCGGCAGCATCAGTAGCAATACCACCTGCATATGCGGAGCCTCCATAATTAAAACTTTGCCTGGCCCATAAGACATTCCCAAGCGAATCGTACTTAACCGTAAACAAGTACTGTCCTCCATCTATTGTTTTCAGCGTATCTGCGCCAAAATATAGTGCCCTGCTCTGAAAAATCCCGGTGACAAATACATTCCCTGTTGCATCTGTAGTGACGCGCACTCCATCTACAATCGCGGTATCGGCGGCATATGCAGTACGTGCCCACAAGACATTGCCCAAAGCATCATACTTAACCAAAAACATAGCCTTGGCAAACAACCCACGCCCGCTTAAAGTCAATGTGTCGGCACCAAATATCAATGTATCACTGGTGAAATACCCTGTTACAAACACATTGCCAGTAGGATCAGTAGCAATTGAATTGGCTTGTTCATTTCCTTTACCAACCGCACTTTTAGCCCAAAGTACATTACCGATGGCATCATACTTTGCCAGGAACATATCATAAGGGCTTGCTGTTGGGTAATAAAATGATGCGTTCCACAAAGTATCTCCGCTTAAACTCATGTACGAGTTATCAAAATACCCGGCGGTATACACATTACCATGATTATCTGTCGCTACCGAGAGCGCATAATTGTCTTCTAAATTATGATCTGCACCTTTCGCCCACTCCCACGATTGGGCAAAAGAACCGGGCGAAAAGAATATGCCGAAACAAAAAACGAATAAAAGAATATATTTACAACTGGGCCTCATAAGTTGTCATTTAGACAACTAAGGTATGCATATTTTTACATATTCAATGCTATCTCCTGATCACAAACGACGGATTGCTCTTCTGTGCCAGCGCTTCGTATTTATTCACCGAATCCCTGTTACCGAGTTCATTGTACAGGAATGCGGAAACAGCATTGATACCAAAGAAAGCAGGGTCAATAGCAGAGCCCCTTTTCAGGCATTGAAGTGTAGAATCATACTTTTTAAGGCTTAGATAGGCCGAACCCAGGTCGGCATATTCATTCACATTGCCGGGAATTATACGCATAGACTCTGTTCCCAGGCTTATGGCCTTTCTGAATTGCCCCGATGTCAGGTACACCCCCATCAGGTTATTCCTCGTGACGACTGACCCAGGTATAAACCGAATCGCCATCAGATCATAAACCTCCGCGGAATCAAATTTCTTCAGCGCAAAATACGTGGCGCCAAGGTCGGCTATCGCATCGGGATAATCGGGATTAATATCAAGTGCTTTGCGGTAGTATTTCACTACATCGCGCAGCATGTTCTCTCTTATAGCTGGGTTCGGCTCGTTGTAAGACATTGCCTGCACCTGGTAACCTACAAAATAATTGAGGCGGCAATCCTCAGGCACTTTGGGCAGGTCAGTACTATAGATCGTATAATTATCCATCCAGTCGGCATTACGGTTTATGGTTATGCCTGCAAAGAGCAGGCATATAGGTATGAGGGCATACATTATTCGTTTATCCTTCATAGCATCCCATCCTGCCTTGCCTGCTTTCTTCATCAGCTGCGCTGCCAGCAACGCAATAGCCAAGCAAAAACCCACGGACGGATAAAACAAGAACCGCTCGCCCATCGTAGATTTTATCAGGAACGGAATATTGGATACTATTGAAATAGTGAGCAGGAAGACAGCAATAGAAAAAGCATAAGGATCCTTCCTGTCTTTCAGGAACCTCCTGACGGCAAACACCACAAGCGCGGCATATATGGCAATTGTGAGTAGTACCCGCACATCGCTAAAATGTGTGAAAGGGATGGCCTTGAACGCATAATCGCACACCAGCGGATAAGGCACAAACAGCAGTTTCACATAATACCCCATAATAAGTATAGCCGTAGCTATGCGCGACTCCATAGAAAGCCCATGTTTTGCCAGTGCGTTCTCCACCAGATCCATCTGGCCAATATGATTGGCATGGTAATAATTAAGCACAGTAAACCTTATAACCAGGAACACAGCGCCCGCTATACCTGCCGCCACCAGCGACTGCACACCACGCCTGCGCTGCCCCTCCCTGAAGCAAAACAAAATGACCGGCAGCAGGGCAAGAAACGTAAAAGAGGTTTCTTTAGAAAGAAAAGACAGGAACAGGTATAGCCCGCCGAGTAACAGGTCTTTTGCCTTGCCCATTCGCGAATAATTAAGAAAAACATGGAGGCTCAAGAACGCAAACAGGAAGGACAACAGTTCATCCCCGCTTTTGATATTAGCAACCACCTCGGTATGTATAGGGTGCAATGCAAACAGCAGGCAGGCCACAAACACCACAGCCGTCTTTGTACCCTCAAACAACTTATCTAAGAAAAAGAAAAGCGCCAACACGCAGCCCATAAAGAGCAGTATATTGATGAAGTGATAGGGCATTGCATTGACCTCAAAAAGCTGGTATTCCACACTGAACATGGCCATCGGCAGCGGCCGGTACTCATCGTTAGGTATAGCGCCATAACCCATGGAGTGCGGTGTGGTAAACAGCTCCGGTATCGCCTTAGCGCCCTTGGTCACTATGCTGTTTTTGATGATCATGGTATAATCATCCATCGCAAAGTTATTCTTCAATGTATTCGCATATACGCAAAACGCTATCAGCCCCAGTAAAAAAGCAAGCTTCACATTCAGCGAAAAACGTGGCGTTGCAGCAACTACCGTTTTCGGAGCTTCCTGTTTACTGCTTATTTTTTGTTGCTGCTTTGCCATTCTATTAGTTGCGCTTCGCCCGGTATTTAGTCAAAAACTCTTCAAACTGCGCCAGCGTAAAGCTACTCAAATTACCTTGCGCAGTGAGGCCACCCTTCTGTGCGGCCATCACGCCATAATAAGTATCCTTGTAGCCATTTATAGAATGCGCATCGGGATCTATGGAGAGCAGCACACCTTTTTCTATGGCATATTCTATCCAGCGCCAGTCGAGGTCCAGCCGGCGGGGGTGGGCATTTATTTCCACCACCACATTGTGTTCTGCGCAGGCATCAATGATGCCTTTATGATCCAGCGGATAACCCTTTCGCGATAACAACAAGCGCCCTGTAGGATGCCCCAGTATAGCAGTATAGGGATTGCGTATTGCAGCAAGCACCCTGCCCATGGCCTTCTCCTCGCTCATTTTCAGGTTGCTATGCACAGAAGCAATTACGAGGTCAAATGTATTCAACACCTGC
>CAIVKT010000033.1 GCA_903906615.1 uncultured Bacteroidota bacterium
AGGCTGGAATAGTATAAATGCCATTAACTGGGATGACGCAATTATTCATAATGACGATATTGACTTTGACGAGGTTTTAAAGATCAGGAATAAGATAGCGATCAGTAAACGATTTAAATGGAATGAAGATGTTATAGGCCAATTTAAGCCACTAACCAGTAAGGAGCTTATTAGGGCTAGAAAAGATTTGAACATAAATGAGTACTGGCAACATTTTTCTAAAGGGTATAACTCATTTTCACTTCCGGTATTTTTCAAAGATTATACTATGTGCATATTCTATTGGGCAAATTATTGCGGAGGATTGTGTGGACACGTAACAGTAAGCATTTATAAAAAAGAAGAAACAGGTTGGAAGGAATATAAACGTCTTTCACAAATATACTTTTGAGTATGGATCAAAACATTTTTTATCGAATGAAAAAGATACTCCTGATCAGCTTTTGCTGTCTTGCATTCAATATGACATCGAAGGCGCAGCAGTATTCGAAGGGGTATCTGGATTCTGTGAAGGAATTCTTTAATGATTGGGTGCAGGATAAGAAGCCTGCAAATATCCATTTCATCTCAGAATATACGCCGGGAGATTCTGGTTCATTTAATATGAATTATGAGATCAATAGTCTAATGGGTACTAAGGACAACTATAAGACATACAGCTATAAAAGAGTTTACAAAGCAAACGGAACTTATGAATCTGTAAAAAACGATAGCCTGTCTTTGTCAAAGAAAGAAAAAAAGATGATCAGTGAACAGTTGAAGAAACAAGCTGCAGATCAATTTACTTGGGATAAGACTTTTTTTGCAACAAGTGCCTTTGTAAAGCAGAAATATATGGATTCTCTTTTCATGCATAACCATTTCAAGACAATTTTTACTGGAGGTATCTGGGAATTCAGCTTGCCGGTATTTTTGAAGAATAAACCTTTCTGCGTGCTATTTCATGTATATATTCCTTGTTCACAAGGCGGAGAACAGGCAATTGAACTGTACAAAAAGGAGAAAGGCCATTGGGTGAAATTTGGTACTGTAGTGAGTGGAGATTGGTAATCCTGCATTAATTAGATTATGTGGCGCTCCGCTTCGATGAGCCATTTATAACCCATTTATTTATTACTTTTGGCCCAATGAAGCACTTGCCCAACCTGCTGACGCTGGCCAATCTTTTTTGTGGTTGCCTGGCCATAGCATACATACTTACCGCCGAGCCTTATACCACCCTCAATGTGGGGGCGCAGGGCATTACCGGCCTGCCCTCGTGGCAGTGGGTATATGGCAAGGAGCAGATATGCCTGGGCGCGCTGTTCATATTGCTGGCTGCTGTTTTTGATATGCTCGATGGCTTTGCCGCCCGCCTGCTCAAGGTATTCTCGCCTATAGGCAAAGACCTGGATTCGCTGGCCGATATGGTTTCTTTCGGTGTAGCTCCTTCCATTATCCTGTTCAAGTTTTTGTGGGATGCCATCATGGGGCAGAAGAATGCTTTTGAAGTGAGTATGCTGGGTATGGCCCCTGCCTTTGTGCTGGCCTGCTTTGCCGCCCTGCGCCTCGCTAAATTCAACATCACCTCCGATTCGCAAAAAGGATACTTTATAGGTATGCCCACGCCCGCTGTGGGTATATTCATTGCGTCGCTGCCGCTGGCGCTGTGGTTCAGTCCGCTGGCAGTTAGCAGGTATGTGGCTGCTTTTACGGAGAGCCAGTGGGGTATATATGCCCTCATAGCCGTGCTTTGCTGGTTCATGGTGTCGGGTGTCAAATTCATTAAACTGATGCCCCCGCGCTTCACGCTTGCAGCTGCGTGGCCGCAGCTGGTGCTGCTTTTAGCCACTATAGGCCTGTTCTTTGTATTGGGCTGGGCGGTGGTGCCGGTAGTGTTTATATTGTATGTACTGCTGTCTTTCATTTAT
>CAIVKT010000034.1 GCA_903906615.1 uncultured Bacteroidota bacterium
GAGCCGGTTATAGATATGCTGTACCCGCCCGGATCATCGGCACGGATACCTATCATAGCAGTATCGGGGACTAATGGCAAAACAACTACTACAAGGCTGATAGCGCACATAGTAAAACAACTGGGCTACAAAGTTGGCTACACCACCACGGATGGGGTATATATACAAAATCAGTTGATGATGCACGGCGACTGTACCGGGCCTGTATCGGCAGAGTTCGTGCTGCGTGACCCTACGGTAAATTATGCTGTGCTGGAATGTGCCCGTGGCGGCATATTGCGCGCCGGGCTTGGCTTTCATAACTGCGATGTGGCTGTGGTGACCAATGTTGCCGAAGACCATATGGGCCTTGGAGGAATAGATACAATAGAAAAACTGGCCAAGGTAAAAGCAGTGGCAGCGCATACCGTTTTCCAGAAAGGATATGCCATACTTAATGCTGATGATTACCTGGTATATGCCATGCACAAAGACCTGGAATGTAAGGTGGCTTTCTTTTCACTAAGCGAAGATAATGAGCGGGTGAAAAAGCACTGCGCAACGGGAGGCCTGGCTGCTATTTATGAGAATGGATATGTAACCATACTCAAAGGAACCTGGAAGATAAGAGTAGAAAAAGTGACCAACATACCGCTTACGTTTTCGGGCATGGCCGAGTTCAATATTGCGAATGTACTTGCGGCTACGCTTGCTACTTATGTGCAGGATTTCAAGACAGAAGATATACGCGAAGCTTTGCAAACGTTTGTGCCATCACCGGCGCTTACACCGGGTCGTATGAACATGTTCCATTTCCGTAATTATTCGGTGATGATAGATTATGCGCACAATACCCATGGGCTGAATGCCATTGGTAAATTTGTGAAGTCGGTCGATGCTACAGTAAAAGTAGGCATCATTGCCGGGGTAGGGGACCGTAGAGATGAGGATATCATATCACTGGGAGAGGCAGCTGCAAAAATATTTGACGAGATCATCATCCGCCAGGACAAGCACCTGCGTGGCCGTACTGAACAAGAGATCATAGACCTGATGACCAAGGGGATACATAATATAGACCCCGTTAAAAAAATAGTGGTCATCAAAAAGGAAAGCGAGGCTATTGACTATGCTTTTGAACATGCCGTCAAAGACAGCTTTATCGTGATCACAAGCGATGTGGTGCCTGATGCACTGGAGCAGGTGAAACAGTATAAGGCTAAGGAAGATGGATTACTAAAGTGATAGGAGAATAAATGATTATAAACCTGTGGTTAGTGTTTCAGGTGTAAAGTTGTTTTTTTAATGAAAGCTGTCATTATTTTATCTAAATCCTTAATGTTTACTTTGTTTTCTATTAATTTATTAATCAAATGTTAGTATTTATTGGCGAAATATTCATTTTGTTTTTTTTAAAAATCGAACAGTTAATTACACTTATATTTATGGTCAATTGTTATGAGTGAATAATCAAGTAATTATGAAATATCTAAATAAGGTACTATTCTGTCTATCTGTCTTTTTTTTACCAGGCGTGTTGCAGGCACAGGTCGTTACCCTCTACGCAGGAAGCGCATCAGGTACTGGCGGGTACACCGGCGATGGTAGCCCAGCGACTTCTTATGAATTGAGCAATATGAGAGGTTTGGCATGGGATCATTCAGGCAGCATGTATGTATGCGATTTTGGTAATAACCGGATACGTAAAATAACGGGTACTACGATTACCACAATTGCCGGCAGTGGAACCGCCGGTTATGGCGGTGATGGTGGACCTGCTACTGCACTGGCTTGTAAAATAAACGGCCCCATGGAAATCGTGGTTGATGAGTCGGGCACTGTCTATTTTTCAGACATGAGCAACAACAGAGTCCGTAAGATCAGCCCTGGGGGTATTATCAGTACAGTTGCAGGAAATGGAACGGCTGGATGGGGGGGGGGATGGTGGACCCGCCGCTGGTGCCACTTGTGAGCTGAACCAACCTGTAGGTTTGGTTATGGACAGGCAAGGTAATTTGCTTATTGCGGATCAATTTAATTATTGTATACGGAAAATCACGCCCGCCGGGATCATTTCAACAGTTTACGGTACGCATGGCGCTGGTGGTTTTACAGGTGATGGAGGATCCGCAGCAACCTGTGAAATGTCTTATCCCTTCTACATTCGTTTAGACATGTGGGGCAATTTGTTTATTGAAGACCGTGAAAATGAACGCATCAGGGAGGTCAATACCGCAGGGATCATCAATACGGTTATAGAAACACCCCCGAACGGTTTTACAGGCGATGGTGGCCCTGCGAGTGCTGCTACGCTTTCTTATTTACCTGGAGATTTGCATTTTGATGGGGCAGGAAACCTTTATATAGCTGACCGAACCAACTGGAATATACGTATGATTACGGCTACTAACGGACACGTAACCGGAAGCAGTATTATCAACTCTGTAGCCGGAATCAATCTTTCTGGTTTTACAGGTGATGGCGGACCTCCGTTGTCTGCGAAATTTGCCGCAGTAGAAGATGCATTGCCGGATACCAACGGTAATTATTATATCAGTGATGCAGGAAATAATGTTATACGAAGGGTTGGGATTGGTAATCAGCGACCAAATTTCGTTAATGGCACTTCGCAGGTATTAAGCGTATGTGAAAATACGACTTTTGATTCTCTTAATACGTTACTCCCTGTCCATGATACTGATCATTCTGGAACATTAACCTGGAATATTTTCAAAGGTCCATACCACGGTACCGCCGTAGGGCATTATTCTACAGCTGAATTTGTCGGGGGAACTCCATATACGCCACATGGTTTATATTATAGCCCTAATACGGGTTATTATGGAAATGATACGCTATTGGAGTGGATTAATGACGGTCATTCTATGGATACTACCCAGATAATCATTACGATAAACCCACTGCCTTTTGTGGATGTGATTGTTGGACCTGACAGCGGCTGCGTCGGGGTTCCGTTTTTATTAACTGATGATTCTACAGGTGGCGGGTGGACCAGCAGTAATTCATTCGTTGCTACGGTGGGAGGGACTACCGGTATCGTTACCGGAAATAATCCGGGAACTGCGATCATCTCGTATACAATTACCAATGCATGTGGCCCTACTGTGGTTGTTCATCCGATAACGATCAATACAATGCCGGCCGCGATTTCACCTTCCAGCGCTACAGTCTGTGTGAATAATTCAATACTCTTAACTGATGCCACCGCCGGGGGGATATGGACAAGCAGTTCATCATCAGCCACAGTTGTAAATGGCACTGTATCCGGTGCTTCGTCAGGTACTGTTACAATTACTTATAGTATTGGAACGTGTTCTTCTTTTGCTGCTATAACGGTCAACCCTTCTCCGGGTGTCATATCACCATCTTCGCCTGTTACTTTGTGTCTCGGTAATTCGCAGTTGTTCACAGATGATTCATCAGGTGTGTGGACTAGTAGTGCTTCAGGTATTGCATCGGTAGATAGTATCTCTGGTCTGGTAACAGGTGTAGGTATCGGCACGGCTACTATATCCTTAACTAATTCTTTCAACTGTTCAGCGAAACAGGCTGTCACGGTCAATAATGCGCCTGTGGCGATCAGTCCATTGACGGCGGTGCTCTGTGTAGGCAGCAAAACAGTATTGACCGATGCTACAAGCGGTGGTACATGGACGAGTGGCAGCACTAGTGCTACAGTGGTCAACGGTACAGTAACGGGCGCAAGTGCGGGCACAGCGGTGATCACGTATGCGATCGGCAGTTGTATCACCACGGCCAATGTAACGGTCAATGCATCACCTTCGGCGATCATACCTGTTACGCCTGTTACGATCTGCCTTGGATCTAATACAACATTATCAGATGGTAGCGGAACCTGGAGTAGCAGCAACAGCAGTGTGGCGAGCGTAGGGAGTGGTACTGGCACAGTGACCGGTGCGGGTATCGGTACTGCGAACATCACGTTCACTAACTCATCGGGTTGTTTTGTAACGAAGCCGGTTACGGTGAACAATGCGCCTGTAGCGATCACGCCCTTAACGGCAGTCATCTGCCAGGGGTCAACAACTGTACTGACCGATGCGACGAGCGGCGGTACATGGACCAGCAGC
>CAIVKT010000035.1 GCA_903906615.1 uncultured Bacteroidota bacterium
GCTAAAGCAGATGCCAATGTCATAGATTACCTCGTGAAACCACTCACCAGGGAAACAATTCGACAGGTGACAGAAAGCCAAAACCCCTAAAATCCATGATTTTAGCCCCTAACAAATATTTTTACATTGCATAACAAGAGTATTTACCTGATAAAAATAAAAAAAACCGCTGTTCGCAAAATATTCCTTCATCATTCTCCTAAAAAGTATATTTTTGCAGCATAAAAATTAAACGCATTATCTATGTCTGAAATTGCAAATCGCGTTAAGAAAATTATCGTGGACAAATTAGGTGTTGATGAATCAGAAGTTACACCGGAGGCTAGTTTTACTAATGACCTCGGTGCTGATTCTTTAGATACCGTAGAATTGATCATGGAATTCGAAAAAGAATTCAACATCTCAATTCCTGATGAACAAGCTGAAACCATCACTACCGTTGGTCAGGCTATTACTTACCTGGAAGAACATGTAAAGTAATTTACTAACCCACTTCTGTAACTGAAAATCGTTAAATGAGCTTTGTGTTAAAACGAGTTGTCGTTACGGGCATCGGTGCCCTGACGCCATTAGGCAATGATGTCCCATCTTATTGGAACGCGTTGCTCAATGGCGTTTCGGGCGCGGATATCATTAAGCAATTTGATGTCACCAAGTTCAAAACGAAGTTCGCATGTGAGCTCAAGGACTTTAATCCCGAGAATTATTTCGAAAGGAAAGAAGCCCGCAAGCTCGATCGCTTCTCCCAGATAGCCCTCGTGGCCGCTGATGAGGCCGTGCGTGCTGCAGGTCTTACAGATCCGGGTATTGACCACGACCGTGTCGGCGTCATCTGGGCTTCAGGTATAGGCGGCATGATCACCTTCATCGAAGAAATGAAGAACTACAATGCAGGCGATGGTACACCTCGCTTCAATCCGTTCTTCATTCCCAAGCTGATACTGGATATAGCCTCCGGGCATATATCCATGAAGTATGGGTTTCGCGGGCCTAACTTTTCTACAGTAAGCGCCTGCGCATCTTCTACCAATTCTGTTATTGACGCTTTCAACTACATCAGGCTGGGCAAAGCAGACGCTATTGTTTGCGGCGGCTCCGAAGCTGTAGTTACAGAAGCGGGCATAGGTGGCTTCAATGCCATGAAAGCCCTCTCTGAGCGCAATGACGATTTCAAAACAGCCAGCCGCCCCTTCGATCTCAACAGGGATGGTTTCGTTTTGGGCGAAGGTGCCGGGTCTATTATTCTCGAAGAGTTCGAACATGCCAAACGCCGTGGGGCGCATATCATTGCAGAGGTAGCCGGTGGCGGCCTTAGCGCTGATGCTTACCACCTCACTGCGCCGCATCCCGAGGGCCTTGGCGCATTCAATGTAATGAAGAATGCACTCTCCGATGCGTACATGGTACCTACAGACATTGACTATATCAATGTTCACGGCACATCTACACCGCTCGGCGACATCAGCGAGATCACCGCGATACAGCGTGTGTTCGGCGACCATGCCTACAACCTCAATATCAGCTCTACCAAGTCCATGACCGGCCACTTACTGGGCGCAGCAGGGGCTATAGAGGCCATTGCCAGCATACTGGCTACGGTACACGATATCATTCCGCCTACCATCAACCACTTTACCGACGATCCTTCATTCGATCCAAGGCTCAATTTCACTTTCCATAAAGCGCAGAAACGTGTTGTTAATGCGGCTTTAAGCAACACTTTCGGGTTTGGTGGCCATAACGCATCCGTTATTTTCAAAAAACCATCCGAATAGCTTGCGGCGTCTCCTCAATCGCATCTTATCCCGTACCTCCTCTACCGACAAACAGTTGGTGCTGCAATTAGAGCACCTTTTAGGATTCAGGCCCAGGCACATTGATTACTACAAGCTCGCATTCATGCACCGCTCCCGGCCCGATGATGTCACCGACAGCAACGAGCGACTCGAATTCCTGGGCGATGCCATACTCGGCGCCATCATTGCCGAATACCTCTTCAAAAAATACCCCTACCAGTCCGAAGGATACCTCACCGAGCTACGCTCGCGCATCGTGCGTCGCGAGACAATGAACAATGTCGCCCTCCGCATGGGCCTCAACAAGCTGGTGCAATACAACCAGAACGACCGGGGCCTCAGCCGCAGCCACATCTTCGGCAATGCCCTCGAAGCCCTTATAGGCGCTGTTTACCTCGACCAGGGCTTTATAAAAACGCGCACCTTTATCCTCAACCAGCTCGTACGCTCCTACATAGACCTCGCTACTATGGAGAGCACCGATACCAACTACAAAAATCAACTGCTCAGTTGGGCGCAGCGCGGCAATAAAGTGCTTGCCTTCGAGACCATAGATGAAAAGATGGATGCCACCCGCAAACTCTTCACAGTAGGCATTATGATAGACGGCGAGCTCTTCGCCGAAGGCACCGGCTACAACAAAAAAGAAGCCGGCCAGGTAGCCGCAAAAAATGCGCTGGATAAAATTAAGGACTGATCTAATAGCTGTTAAGCATTTAGTTCACACCAGTTAGACATCTAAACCGATTACCCTGAACGGGTTAACTGTGAATAGCCCCGAGCAAAGCTCGGGGTGACATAATGTTTGACTCGCCAACCCCAAAGAGATTGAACATGAAACCTACGATTTATAACAATTACACTTCAAAAATCGGCATTAAACGTTTCTTTGCGAACTTAAAACGCCCTCTGTGCGTATATCTTTGCGCTCTTTGCGAGGACTTTTCTTGTGGCTGAATTTGATGTTTAATTGGTATTATCCCATTTGGACGTTAAGACCACACACCCAATAGCCACTCCCGATAGCTATCGGGATTAAGCCGTGGTTGGAGCAAGATAATGTTGGCTTTAGCCGAAAGACTCGTGAGAGAGTGATTTTAATGTATAAATGGTATAAACTACTGAACATAGCCCACGGCTTTAGCCGTGGGTAAAAAGAAAATAACAATCCAAAGCCGTTTCAACGGCTTAAATCACACAACAATTGAGTCATTGAGCCATTGAGCCATTATTTAATGTGTATTTTAGAAACGCCAAAAACACTCACCCAAGACACTTTCCAAAAAACGAGGCTACTCATAACGTATAACATCCTTTACCTCAATCATTTATCGTCAAAAAAATTTCTATGACAGACGCTATGCGTACTATGACAGCGCGGAAAGCGCGCTGTCATAGATATTCGTTTTGCCCAGCTTGCTTTTGTGTTTCACTTTTGTGATAAGAAACCAACATTATATGAAACTCGACCAGCAATTACAGGCCCGCGACCTCTACATCTACCAGGGCAAAACACAGGAAGAAATAGCGATCCTGTTGAACGTCTCCCGCAAAACAGTCTACAACTGGATAAAGAATGGCCAATGGGTGGAGATAAAACTATCCAACCGGCAAGCCCCCGCCGTGGTACTTCAGGATGTGTACAACCACATCACCGAGGTAAACAAAAAGATTGCGGCCCGCCAGTACGGTGAGCGCTGCCCTTCCATGCAGGAGGTAGATATGCTACGCAAGCTCGTGGGCATCACAAAGAACTATGACAAAGGCCACATAGGTTTTTATGTGCAGGCCTACGAAGAACTCACCA
>CAIVKT010000036.1 GCA_903906615.1 uncultured Bacteroidota bacterium
CAGGAAGCAAATTATTCAGGATCACTGATCTATATTATAAAAGGAGGTATATGCCCTGTATAGATAGCTTCGCTGAGCAAAATGAAACAGGGTGCAAAAGTAAAATTATTTATACATTTATAGCTGATCTTTATCATGAACAGTGGTAAGATGACGTTAATTTTACACACTCAAAAAACACACGAATATGCCTGTAAAAGCACCAAGCTCGCTTGAAGAATTGAGAAAAATGAGAAAACCATTGGTAAACCCAAATGTGGCCCACAAGCAAAGCTTTACCGGTGTGGAGAAAATGGCCGTATGGATAACAGATAAAGTAGGGACCATGGGTTTCTTTTTTATTATCCTGGTATGGACCATAGTATGGCTCGGCTGGAACATATTTGCACCCAAGGCTATGCAGTTCGATCCGTATCCCGCCTTTGTTTTGTGGCTGTTTATTTCTAATATGATACAAATATTCCTGATGCCACTCATTATGATCGGGCAAAACCTGCAGGGGAGGCACTCGGAGTACAGGGCAGAATCGGATTTTGAGGTAAATGTGAAGGCCGAGCGGGAGATAGAAACGATATTGACCCATCTTGAAAACCAGAATGAGCTGATATTGAAAATATTGAGCCACCTGGGCGAAGATGATAATGCGGGTAAACCACAGTCTTAACAAGCTATAACGCTGCAAATGCAAACTTTCCTTATTACATTTGCGGCTTAATTCTCACCTCATGCACATTGCGATCATAGGCACAGGCTACGTGGGCCTGGTTACGGGTACCTGCTTTGCCGAAACGGGCAATAACGTTACCTGTATAGATATAGATGAAAAAAAGATCAGTAGCCTGAAAGAAGGTAAATCGCCCATATACGAGCCCGGCCTGGATGTGCTGCTGGAAAGGAATATCAAAGAAAAAAGGCTTCAATTTACCACCGATCTTGCTGAAGGCATTAAGCAGGCCAAGGTTATTTTCCTGGCATTACCTACGCCTCCCGGCAAAGACGGCTCTGCCGACCTGCAATATGTGCTGGACGTGGCTGCGTCATTGAGCAAACTCATTACACGCTATACGGTCATTGTTAATAAAAGCACAGTACCTGTAGGCACGGCAGAGAAGGTGCATGAAGTATTGGTACAGCACCTGGACCCGTCCTTGTTTGATGTGGTTTCCAATCCTGAATTTTTGAGGGAAGGTGTGGCCGTGGAAGATTTTTTGAAACCCGACCGCGTGGTCATTGGCACCTCATCTGATAAAGCAAAGAAGGTGATGGACGAACTGTACCAGCCTTATCTAAGGCAGGGCAACCCCATTTATTTTATGGATGAGCGCTCTTCTGAAATGACGAAGTACGCAGCCAATTCTTACCTGGCTATGCGTATATCCTTTATGAATGAAATGGCCAACCTGTGCGAGAAAACAGGCGCTAATGTGGATTGGGTGCGCATAGGTATTGGTGGCGACAGCCGCATAGGCAAGCGCTTCCTGTTTCCCGGCATAGGGTATGGTGGCAGCTGCTTTCCTAAAGATGTAAAAGCACTGGCGCATACTGCCCTGGAAATGGATTATGACTTTCAGCTCATCAATACAGTGATGGAGGTGAATGACCGCCAGAAGCTGGTGCTGGGCCGCAAGATCAGGAATTATTTTGGCAGCGACCTGTCCGGTTATACGTTTGCGATATGGGGACTGGCCTTCAAGCCGGAAACTGATGATATACGCGATGCACCTTCATTGGAGCTGATCAAAGAACTGCTGGCAGCCGGTGCAAAGCTGCGGGTATTTGACCCGGAAGCGATGGCAAATGTGCAGCAGATATTTGGCGACAAGATACATTTTGCCAAAGATATGTATGATGCTGTGGAGGGCGCAAGCGCACTGATCGTGGTAACGGAATGGAGTGAATTCAGGAACCCTGATTTTGACCGCATACATGAGATACTGAAACATCCTGCAATCTTTGATGGCCGCAATGTATATTCATTGGAAAAAATGCAGGGCCTCGGTTTTTATTATGAGAGCATGGGCCGCAAAATAGTGCATGAGCAAGTAAGGGAAACGCTTGCAGTGCATCATAAGACGATCGTGAGGGAAAGGGGAGTGCTGGATTGATCCAATGTGGTTAATGCGGTAATGTGATAAATGTGTTTTTACCCGGTTTGAATTTTAATTAATAGATACTCAACATAAAAGATTTACAATGGCTAAACGTATACTTATTACCGGCGCAGCAGGGTTCCTCGGATCTCACCTGTGCGATCGTTTTTTAAAAGAAGGTTACGAGGTCATAGGTATGGACAACCTGCTTACAGGCAATATCAAGAACATTGAGCACTTGTTCCCGGTAAAGGAGTTCCAGTTTTACCATCATGATGTTACTAAGTTTGTGCATGTGCCGGGGCATATAGATTACATCCTGCATTTTGCATCTCCCGCGAGTCCTATAGACTATCTAAAGATGCCGATACAGACCCTGAAAGTGGGCGCATTAGGTACACACAACCTGCTGGGCCTTGCCAAATCAAAGGGTGCAAGGATATTGGTAGCGTCCACATCGGAAGTATATGGCGACCCGCTGGTACACCCGCAGACGGAGGAGTACTGGGGTAATGTAAACCCTGTGGGGCCGCGTGGTGTATATGATGAGGCTAAGCGTTTTATGGAAAGCATAACGAGGGCGTATCTCACCTTTCACCAGGTGGAGACACGCATCATCCGCATATTTAATACTTACGGGCCACGTATGCGCCTTGATGATGGCCGTGCGCTGCCTACATTTATGAGCCAGGCATTGCGTGGCGAAGACATCACCGTATATGGCGATGGCTCGCAAACACGTTCTTTCTGCTATGTGGACGACCTCGTTGAAGGCATCTACAGGCTATTGCTCTCTGATTACAGTATGCCGGTAAATATTGGTAACCCATCCGAGATCACGCTGCTGCAATTTGCGCAGGAAGTGCTGGACCTTACCGGTTCCAAATCAAAGATCGTGTATGAGGCATTGCCGCAAGACGATCCTAAACAACGCCAGCCAAACATCACCAAAGCCAGGGAAATCTTAGGCTGGGAGCCTAAGGTAGACCGCCATGAAGGACTGAAACGCACGCTGGAGTATTTCAAGTTGCATATATAGGAGGGTAAGGGGGTGTTTTTGCTACATTCCTATGCGCCTGGCCAGCAGGAGGAGTGGGTGATCTTTTCTGCCTATCGGCAACTCATGCAGTTTCATGTAAAACATGCAATGTCCCATTGGTTTTTACTTTTTTTGTTGGCAACTCTGATCATGGTTTTTCATGTGCGTGCGTGTGGACAAGGGTTCTGGTCGTATTTTATTTTTCAGATGTCCCATTGCATGTCCCATGCGAGGTGGCCTCTCCCCGGCCTCTCCGAAGGAGAGGAGATGTTTCGTCCATCACTCATTTCGTCATTCGGCTACCTGTATGCTTC
>CAIVKT010000037.1 GCA_903906615.1 uncultured Bacteroidota bacterium
GCGAAGTAAGGCATCTCGGTAAGTATATCGCCCCCTGCATTCATCACCAGCGAGCCACCGTCAAATATGATCTCTGTCTGCGAGCCTATGGTGTTGCAATACACCATCGGTAGTTTGTACTTTAGCACATTCTGCTTCACTATGCCCTTGCGGCCATCGGCATGTACATAGTCAAACGGCGATGCACTCAGGTTGATCATAATATCCGGCTGTTGCTTGATGAGCATATCCATAGGCCGCACACGGTACAGCGGATCATCTACCAGGTCCCATATATCTTCGCAAATCGTTACGGCCAGTTTCTTGCCTTTAAAGTGCAGTACATTCCATTCAAATGCCGGCTCGAAATACCTGTACTCATCAAATATATCATAGTTGGGCAGCAGCGATTTATGCACTATCCCTTTTATTTCTTTTTCATGCAGCAGGTAGGCGCTGTTGAAGAGGTCCTTTCCCTCCGGCCGCTCATTGCGAGCCGGGCAGCCCACCAGCACGCCTATGGTATCTGCCACCTCCCGTATCTTATCTATTGATGCCAGGCATTGCTCTACGAAATCATTGAACTCCAAAAAATCGCGCGGAGGATAGCCACACACCGCCAGCTCAGAGAACACCACAAGGTCGCCCCCCAGCTTTTTAGCTTCTTGTATAGCGGCAATGATCTTGGCTGTGTTGGCCTCAAAGTTGCCTATGTGGTAGTTCTGTTGCGCGAGGAATATCTTCATGTCTTTTGTATTGCTGTATCGAATTTAATAAGCGATATTTTTTCTCCAGTGATTTGCGTTCTTTTATTTGCAATTAACGTATCGACCTCTTGCCATAAGGCTGTGTTTTGTTGCCAAAAAGAAGCGTCTATATTGAGGGTGGCATTCAATAGGTCTCCCGGGTAGTAATCGCCTTCTGCAAAAATATCCTTTTGTAACTCCTTTATTGCTAATGGCACCAGGTAAAATAGCCCGATATGCTGCCCGATCATTAGTCTTAGGTCTTCAATAGTAAATTGATCAAGAGTTATTTTCCTCAATTTATGACAACGAACAACTAATCCAGTGGACGTTTCCGGGTCTGGAAGTCGGCAAAAATCTTTTTCAAGATTTTCTATGGTTTTATTTTTCCAATTGTTTTCGTATGCCATACTTTACCTATTACAATCCACACAAAAAATCCATTGTATCCACGCCATCCGCATAATCGCTCAGCGCAGGCTGCTGCGACTGCCCGAATGGCACAAAGCCATCGCCTATTATTGCCTGTATATCTTCATTATTTTCTAGTTGCTCCATCAGTTCGTTCTTGTCGTCATAGTACCGGTAATGCAGCACGCTTACCGCCGAGAAGGGTAGCTCATTCTCCACCATCAGCAGCGATTCGTTACTCATGTAAGGCACCCTGTTCAGCAGGTATATGGCCAGGTGGTAGTCGTAGTTGTTTTTGTACTTGTTCAGGTCGGCATACTCATTGTTCTTATTGAAGGCATTCAGCAGGCGTGCAAAATCAAAATTGCGCGGCACACATATCTGCGTCACATTGCGGCAGCCCAGCCCATAATA
>CAIVKT010000038.1 GCA_903906615.1 uncultured Bacteroidota bacterium
ACCAGCCCTTCGCGCACCTCGCCGCTGCCGCGGTATATGCCCACATTGCCGGCCTCGCGTGCCTCGGCTATTACATAGGTAGAGCCGGCTTCCAGTTCGGCGCGCATCAGCTCTATCCATTTGTAAGGAGGCATGATGTGCGTGGCATCTTTAGAACCCACTTCTGATAATACGGTTACATGCTTGGCGAGTTTTTCAATATATCCCAGCTTTTCAGCGTGGGGTATAGTGATGGAGCCGTCTGATACTTCTACATGATGCAGGCCCAGTTCGCGTACCATAGCCAGGTAATCATCAAACTGGTTGCGCACTAAAAAGGCTTCAAACAAAGTGCCGCCCAGGTATACAGGTATACCTTCATTCTGGTAGATCTCTATTTTCTGTTTCAGGTTGTTGGTAACAATGCTGGTGCCAAAGCCCAGCTTCACAATATCCACATAGGGGGCAGCCACAGAAAGGAAATCTTTTGCGCCTACCAGCCCCATACCTTTGTCCATGACCATGGTTAGTCCGTTGGTACGTGGTTTCTCTGTGCGGTGCGGAATATTCTTAAGACCAAAATTCATGTGCGGTTAGTTTTAAAGCCGGCGCAAAGATAAGTGTTTCACTCTTTTAACACCCTAAAGCATTTGCCTACGAAAATGATAAAATTAACTTAAGAATAAACACTTCTACTGTGTAGGGTGGTTTTTCCCCGAATTTATTTTCACTCAACCCATACTGCTTTGTATATTGCAGCCTTAAACAGAACATATGCGTTTTAATAAGCCCATCGCGGGGTTTCTTGTCGGGTTGCTTTTACCGGTGCTGGGTATGTTCCTGATGTACCTGTGGTGGGGTAGTCACCAGGGATTCTTTGCGTTCCTTGCGTCCCTTACCCGGCTAAAGGGCATGGCATCTAAAGTGTTTACTTTGAGCATTCTCATCAACCTCGTGCCTTTTGTTTATACCATCAATAAGCGGTACGACTATGCGCTGCGGGGTATTTTTATAGCCACTATGCTATATGCTGTAATGATCGTGTTGATCATGTTTGTCTGGTAATTATTATGAAGTACTATCTCATAGCGGGCGAGGCCAGTGGCGATCTGCATGGCAGCAATCTCATCAAAGAGCTGTTGCGGCAGGATGCTGCTGCAGATGTGCGCTGCTGGGGCGGCGACCGGATGCAGGCAGCGGGCGGCACGCTTGTAAAGCATTACCGCGATATGGCCTTCATGGGTTTTGTAGAAGTGATCAAACACCTGGGCGAAATAAAGGGCAATATAGACTTGTGTAAAAAAGATATGCTGGCCTATGCCCCCGATGTACTGGTGCTCATAGACTATCCCGGGTTTAATATGCGCATCGCCGGGTGGGCGCACCAGCAGGGCATCAAGGTGGCCTACTACAGCTCGCCACAGGTATGGGCGTGGAAGGAGAACCGCGTGAAGAAGATAAAGCGCGACGTGGACAAGATGCTGGTGATGCTGCCCTTTGAGGTGGACTTTTATAAAAAGTGGGATTACGAAGTGACCTATGTGGGCCACCCACTTATAGAAGTAGTGCGGCACGAGCAGGAAGAAGTGCCTGTGCGGCCCCTTGCGGCCAAGCCCATTATAGCCCTGCTGCCCGGCAGCCGCACACAGGAGATAAAGGTGAAGCTGCCCATCATGCTCACTATGGTGAAGCATTTTCCGCAATATACATTTGTGATAGCCCAGGCATCGGCACAGCCCGACAGCCTGTATAAAGACATGATAGGCGATGCCGATGTGCAACTGGTAAAGAACGATACCTACAACCTGCTGAAACAAGCCAAGGCAGGCCTCATCACCAGCGGCACGGCCACACTGGAAACGGCGCTCTTCGCGTTGCCGGAGGTGGTGTGCTACAAAGGCAATGCAATATCCTTCTGGCTGGCTACCAAGCTGGTGAATGTGAAATACATATCGCTCGTCAATATCATCATGGACAAGCCCGTGGTCACAGAGCTGATACAGCACGACCTTACAGAAGACAAACTAAAGGCCGCCCTCACCCGCCTGCTCACCGATGAAGCCTATAAAAAAGAATTGAAACAAGACTACGAAACCTTATGGCAAAAGCTGGGCAATAAAAATGCCTCGCAACTGGCCGCTGCGGAGATCATAAAGTTGGGCAGCAAGTAAGTATGCCTTCTTAGTCATCACCCTTATACCATTTCTTGTTCCAGTAGATAAGATCGCTTAAATGCGCAGGGTTTTCATAAATGACCAGTTCCACCTGGTATTCAGGGTATTCTGCTGCCAGTTTTCTTTTCCATTCGTAATACCGGTCGTAACCCAGCTTCACGACTTGAGTATGGGTATTTTGAATACTGTTTTCTTCGCGGCACAATGAATCATACCACGGCCGGTAAACGGATCCCCTGAATGTGTTGATAAATATCGCGGTTTTAATTGTGCCTATGTCTGTCGTTTTTCTGCTGTTATACAAAGAGACCACTTTGAATTGCTGTTGCTGCAACACATAAGTAAGGGTGGGGTCGTAGGTAAAGATCACCACGGTGCTGTCATTTTTACGCACATGGTCCACTTCTGCGATCAGCTCTTTTACAGGAAAGTTCCAGCTGTTCTTAGTTGTATTCTTATGAATACATACATTGAAGCAGCCGCAAATATTAGCTATGGCTATGAGTATTACAGCGCCTGTGTAGATCTTGTTGCCTTTTAACAATGTATAATAGTGGGCGATCAGTAATACCTGGAAAGGAATGAGCAGGATAAGGTTCCTCGGTTTCCAGGCCACACCCGCTGCCACCAACGAAATGACCACAAGCAAATAGGCGATAAGCAGTGCGGTGGAAGTTTTTTGGTTCGCGCTTTTCAGCCGGTATTTAACGATGCAAAACAATATGCCTGTACACCCGGCAAGTGATAAAAAAGCAGGTATAGAAACAGGAAATACGCCCTGGTTGCTAACCTGGGATATGAAATACCCGCGCAGGTTGGCGATCAAAGAATGATTGACCTGCAACGCCTTATTTTTAATATGCACGGTAAAAAATACAGATAGCTGGTAGGCATACAGCGCCAGGAATACTGCGGAGAAGCCGAGCAGGTAGCTTAGCTTGTTTTTTGTTGTATCAGTAGAGAACGTCCACATCAGCAGCAATACAGGTAAGAGCATGAGGAAGGCGCTGTACTCGGTATAAGCCAGCAAGGTGATCGCAGCCAGCGCCTTTATCCATGCTTTAAAACCATTGCGCCCTTGCTGAAATACCAGGTACATAAGTACAGGCAAAAAATAAGCATACCACCTTACGCCGGTACACCACATGAGCAAAGCCGGGTTGAGCGCCAGCAGCAGGAATATGACTAATGCCTGTTGCCGGCCAAAATGCCTGCGCTGGTGGTCAATGACCCATACCAGGCTGCAAGACAGGAGCAAGCCAGAGAACAGCCGCGTGATCGTCCAGTTATGAAACAGCTGAAACAAAAAAGTATTGATGATGTAGGATGCCGGCGGGTGAATATCGGAATGTTGCAAATAGCTGATGGCCCCCCAACCCAGCCGTTCGACCAGGTTGATATTGAAGAACTCATCATCATACCCGAATGAGCGGACCGATACACTTGTATAGAGCAGTATAATGAATGCATACAAGCCCGCAAAAAAGTAGCGATGAGCAAGAAAAGCCTCAAAGTAATAACACAGGCGCCTGCTCATAAAATGTGTACATGGTTAAACCGGCTTACAGAACAATATTATCCCCTGATAGCCCGCACGATCATCACAATGAT
>CAIVKT010000039.1 GCA_903906615.1 uncultured Bacteroidota bacterium
GGTTCTACCATAACTCTTGCCGATGCCACAACAGGCGGTGGGTGGATAAGCGGCAGCACTTCTATTGCGACAGTAGGCTCTACAGGAATTGTTACCGGGGTTACAGCGGGCGTGGTCAATATCTATTATGAGCTCACTACAGGCTGTGCCGTCTACCATACCGATACTGTTACCGGTTCTACTACAGTGCATGCAATTACCGGAACACGTACACTATGTGTTGGCGCCTCAACAACATTGAGCGACTCCACAACCGGTGGCTACTGGACAAGCGGTTCTGCATCCGTTGCTACCGTTGGTTCTACAGGTGTGGTTACGGGGGTATCAGCAGGTACGTCTGTTATCACTTACCACTCCACGGCTGGTACGGCTACTGCCACAGTTACTGTTAATCCTGCTCCTTCTGCTATCACAGGTAGCAGCACTGTATGCTCCGGTTCATCCATAACATTGGCTGATGCCACTTCGGGTGGTTACTGGGTTAGTGGCAGCACATCTGTTGCCACCATCGGGTCGTCTACCGGTGTTGTTACTGCGGTTACATCCGGCACTACGAATATCTATTATATAGCAGGTGGTTGTGGCACATATAAAACTGTAAGCGTTACCGCTACACCAAGTATCTCTGCTTCATCCGCATCAGTTAGCTGTAGTTCCAACTTCGAGCTTACTGCTACAGGCGCTACCTACTACTCGTGGTCGCCATCTACAGGGCTTTCCTGTACTTCATGCAGCAGCACCGAGGCTTCGATTTCTACGAGCGTTACGTACACTGTAACCGGCTATAACGGCACTGCTTGTTAT
Source organism: uncultured Bacteroidota bacterium (assembly GCA_903906615.1). GTDB lineage: Bacteria > Bacteroidota > Bacteroidia > Chitinophagales > Chitinophagaceae > Nemorincola. The sequence continues at coordinate 805 of CAIVKT010000039.1, forward strand.
GCCCACGCTACCGTAACTCCTGATATGAACAGGATATATGGCTACGCTACGTTTAGCAGCACTACGCCCGATTCACTTGGTATGAAAGTATGGCTGATCAAATACAACCCAACAGACAGCACACTTACAGCTATGGATTCCACCTACACATGCCTTATCTCAGCAGGTACTCCATGGTTTATGTTCCATGACGAACCCGCCGGCAGCTACCTCGTAAAAGGCCGTATGCTTACAGAGACTCCGGGTGCAAGTGGTTATGTGCCTACCTACGCATCTTCCACTACGCATTGGTATTCGGCTTCTTCTATCACCCATACTTCCGGCTCCGACTATGCACACATCACTATGGTGTATGGCACAGTTCCTGCCGGCCCCGGCTTTATTGGTGGCTATATTTCAGCAGGCGCAGGCCGTGGTACATCAGGAGATGTGCCGGTGGCAGGCATGCTGGTATATCTCGAAGATATGAGCGGCAATGTGCTCACACAGGTATATACAGATGCTACAGGCGCTTATTCTTTCACAGGCATTGCTAATGGCTCGTACCTGGTATACCCCGAAGATTACGATTTCTATACCACTACTTCATCAGTTACATTGACTGCAACTAATGAAAGCATTACTGGTGTGGATTTCAAGCAGCATACCACTAATGGCACCATTACCCCTGTAGCGCCTGCTGCTGTGCCTAATGTAGCTACCCAGGAGTTCAACATCTATCCTAACCCAACCACCGGCAACATTTTCATCCAGTGGAGTAGCAAAACCATCGGCAATGCAGATGTTACCATCAGCGATCTTGCAGGCCGCACAGTATTATCATCAACCATCAACATCAATGCCGCATCAGGCCAATCACAACTAAACGTGAACGACCTCAATAACGGCATCTACCTCATCTCCATAAAAGGCGAAGGTTTGAATTACAATGGCAAAGTGATGGTGCAACATTAATAATACTGCTTACAAATCTTAAAGGCTCCTGTACGATCATCGTGCAGGAGCCTTTTTTATGCTTCAAGATGCCCAAATTTACTCGCAAAAAGCAGGCAATGAGTAAACTCCCCTCCTGCTAAGGAGTGGGACGATTGAACAAAAGGGCGCAGCTACTTTTGTTCAATCAGGGGTGGTGGCACTTGCTTAGGGCAAGTAGCTCATTCGCTCACCCTTTCTCATTCGTGGAGGGTCGGTGATGCCCGAAGGATAGGTCTATGTTTCCTTTTTTTCTCCTAAATTGCACCTCGTACAATGAACGCAGAGCTTAAAAAAATATTCCAGGGGCTGCAGCTACGGCAGTTTGCGCCCGTATACCTGATAGATGGCGAGGAACCGTATTACATAGACCTCATTACCAACTATTTCGAGAAGAACATACTCACACCCGCCGAGCAGGACTTTAACCTCATCACACTATACGGCAAAGACTGTGAGTGGGCCGATGTGGTCAATGCCTGCCGCCGCTTTCCCATGTTTGCAGAGAAGCAGGTGGTGATACTCAAAGATGCCGGGGCGCTTAAAGATCTCAATAACCTGGTGGGCTATGTAGAAAAGCCATCGCCAACTACCATACTGCTTATAGAACATCGGTTTAAAAAGGCTGATGGCCGCAGTAAGTTATTTAAGCTGGCCAAAGAAAAAGGCATCTGCTACACATCGGAAAAGCTGAAAGAGGACAAGATGCCCCACTGGATACAGGAGCAGGGCAGGGAGATGAATTTTGCGATAGGCGAGCGCGAAGCCCAGATCATGGCTACCTACCTCGGCAACGACCTGCAAAATATTGTGAACGAGCTGGAGAAGATACGCATCAACGTACCCGATGAAACCACGCTCACTGCCGCACTCATACAAAAGTACATCGGCATCAGCCGCGACTACAACATCTTTGAATTTCCGGAGGCGGTGACCGGCGGTGGCGACAGGGAGCGGCTGTACCGTATGCTCACTTACTTCCTCGCTAATCCCAAAGCAGCCCCTATTCCGCTGCTGGTGGGCACTTTCTACAGCCACTTCAACCGGCTCTACATTGCCAACTTCATGCGCGGCAAAACAGATAAAGAGGCAGCCGCTGCGCTCGGCACATCGCCCTATGCTGTAAAGAACATCATGGCCTCGACACAGAACTGGCCCCTGCACCGTGTAGAGCGCTGCCTGCTGCTGCTGGGCAAGTACAGCACTATGGCAGTAGGTATAAAAAACACCGCCAAAGACGGCGAACTGCTCAAAGAAATGGTAGCACAGATGCTGGAGTAATGGCTCAATTACTTGATTTTCTTATGTGACCATCCTTAAATGTTTTGTCATGCAGTCAGGAAAGCATCTAAACGTGTATTTCAGATCGGGATTACTACCTATAAATACCATAAATACTAATATAGCTACTGTGTATCCCTCAATAGGGGTAAAAATCGTATTTTTGGGTAAATAAATTCTGTGCTATAAAATAGTATTGTATGAACGGTGTTAGCTTTTTAACGGATGAGACGCATCATAAGAGGTATGTTCAGTTAGACCTCGAAGAGGTAGGCCATATCAGCCAGATTGAACTGGAAGATCTTTTTGATGTAATTATTGCAGAGTCGCGGAAAAATGACGAAAAAATTTCCCTTGATGAATTAGGCGATCAATTAAAAACAGAAGGTCTGTTATGAAGAAATACCAAGTGATCATTAGCAAGGTTGCGGGTAAAGAATTACGACAGTTGCCTAAAGATATTATTGGTAGGATGTATGGAAAGATGCAATCGCTTTCTGATGATCCACGCCCTTCAGGTTGTAAAAAATTGGAAGGGTATAGTGAAGCTTTATGGCGTATAAGGGTAGGGGATTATCGAATTATATATACTGTCGAAGATAGTATCTGTATAGTTGATATTCGCAGCATAGGTGATCGTAAAAACATTTATCGGTAGTGCTATTTAACCGCCGGGTAAAATCATAAATTTGAATAAATACAACAGCAATGCCTCATTATCATTCATTAGGTAAGATACCACCAAAACGGCATACGCAATTCCGCAAGCCGGATGGTACATTATATTCGGAGCAACTGTTCAGTACTGAGGGGTTTTCTTCTAATTCCTCACTGCTGTACCACGCTCATCCGCCCACTAAAATACTTAAAACAGAAGAGCCGGTAAATGTAGCGCCGGTTGCTGCTACATCCAACATACTGAAGCACCGCAGCTTCCAGGGGTTCAAGATTAGCCCGGAGGATGATTATATCAAAAGCCGCAAGACCGTCCTCTTCAATAACGATGTACACCTCACGCTGGCCGCTCCTAAAAAGGGCCTGGTAGACAATATATTCTACAAGAATGCCGATACCGATGAGATACTTTTCATACACGAAGGCAAAGGCGTGCTGAAAACACAGTACGGCCGCATACCCTTTGGTTATGGCGACTATGTGGTGGTACCGCGCGGAACGATCTACCAGATAGAGTTTGAGAACGAAGACAACCGCCTGTTCATCATAGAATCTTTCAGCCCCATTGTTTTCCCTAAAAGATACCTGAGCAAGTATGGCCAGCTTTTAGAGAACTCCCCGTTCTGTGAGCGCGACCTGCGCAAGCCGCAAGACCTTGAAACCTTCGACCTGCAGGGCGAATACCTCATACAGATAAAAAAGAAAGGCTTGCTGTACCCCATATGGTACGGTCATCACCCGTTTGATGTGATCGGCTGGGATGGTTGCGAATACCCGTACGCCCTCAGCATACACGACTTTGAACCCATTACAGGCCGTGTACACCAGCCACCACCCGTGCACCAGACGTTTGACGCGCACAACTTTGTGGTGTGCTCGTTTGTGCCAAGGCTGTACGATTATCATCCGCTCTCCATACCTGCTCCCTACAACCACAGCAATATAGACAGCGATGAAGTGCTGTACTATGTGGATGGTGACTTTATGAGTCGCAAGCATGTGGAGCGTGGCATGATCACCCTGCATCCTTCCGGCATACCACATGGCCCGCACCCCGGCACTGTGGAGAAGTCTATAGGTAAAACAGGCACCCAGGAGCTGGCAGTAATGGTGGATACTTTCCATCCCCTGATACTCACAAAAGATTCGCTCGGGATAGAGGATGACACTTATGTGTATAGCTGGATAGAATAGATGAGAGCGAAGGAAGAGGGCGGAAAGCGATCGTGGTAAATGAATTTAGAATTTCAGATAAATGCGGAATACA
>CAIVKT010000040.1 GCA_903906615.1 uncultured Bacteroidota bacterium
GCTAATACCGAGTACAAACGGCCTACGCCATTTGTCCATCCATCTTTTCCATTCAGCGCTTCGTGCAGGGCATCTTTAATTCTTCTCCTAATGGTATTGTAGCTTTAAAGGCCATCAAGACCGGAGCAGATAAAATAGTAGATTTCGAGATCATTGCTGCCAACAACAATTCAATGCAGGTGCTGGACGAAGGGGAGACGAATATCGTTGGTAAAAAAATATTAAGGGAGCAAAGATTGCATATAGGAGGCTATTTTGATGCGTTTGTAGCAGTGGTGAATAACGGAGTGCCTTTTCATGGTGAGTATAAAAATGTGCATACCGGTAAGTGGTACGAGGTAGATGCTATACGTATGAGGAATGGACTTGTAGCTACATTTACAGACACCACGCAGAAAAAGGAAGCGGCAGATACAATATCGGGCAGTTTTTTGAAGTTGAAGAATAACGCAGAAGAGCTAAAGGTGATGAATAGCAAACTGGAGCAAACCAATTATGACCTGTTGCAATTTGCCTCAGTGGCCTCTCACGATCTGAAGGAACCTTTAAGGAAAATACAGGTGTATGGCAATTTCCTCAAGGACAAGATGGAGAAAGAGCCTGCTGCACAGGAAAATAAATATATAGAGAAGATCATATCGGCATCAAATCGTATGCAGATCCTTATAGACGATGTGCTGACGTTATCGAAATTGTCGAACAGTGAATTTGCAATGGTTCCGGTAAATCTTGACGATATCATAGGGCAGATAACGGATGATGTGGATATCACTATAAAAGAAAAGGGTGCGAAGGTGAAAAAAGGAGTGTTAGGTGAAGTTAGCGGGGTACGAGGGCAGATGAGGCAACTTTTTCAGAACCTGATCCTCAACTCTTTAAAGTTCAATAACAAGGAAAATCCCAGAGTATCGATCCTGCGGAAAGATGTCAGTAAAGATGAGGCAAAAGAGTATGGTATTGATGCTTCAAAATATGTGTGCATTGAGGTGGCGGATAACGGCATAGGTTTTGAGGATCAATTTTCTGATAAGATATTTGGTTTGTTCCAGCGGCTCAATGGCAATATATACCAGGGGACGGGTATAGGGCTGTCTATTTGCAAGAAGATCGTGGATAACCACAAAGGCTTTATCAGTGCTAAAGGCAAGCCGGGCGAAGGCGCCACGTTCAGGATATTGCTGCCGTTGGCGCAGGCGAATTAACCCCGTGAAGTCTAAGCGCTCCTCTGAGTTTTGCGGGACTCTACCATTCTAATGGGCGCAGGTATTATCTTTTCAGCGTTTTAGTTCTATTTTTATTGCCAAATAGGGACTGATGTATATAAAGCTGGCAATAACCATAGGATTGTTATTTTCTTTTTGTGCTGCTGAAGCTCAGCTTCATGACAACGAATATCGTAGCACGGACAATAAATATTACTGGCAAAACCGCAAGCCCGATGCAGCATACTGGCAGCAGGATGTGGCCTATAAGATATCGGCAGTGATGCACGAGGAGGATAATCGTGTGGATGGCGCAGAAGAACTGACGTATTGGAACAACTCGCCGGATACGTTGCGCTATGTGTATTTTCATTTGTACCAGAATGCGTTTGTGAAGGGATCGCACCTGCACTCGCTGGAACTGGCCAATAATGTGAAGCCGCACCTGGGCAAGAAAGAAGAAGCCGGGCTGGGCATAACCACCAATAACATAACAGTAGATGGTCAAACGGTGCGTGCCGAACTGGATAATAGTATAATGAAGGTGTTCCTTCCGCGGCCTATGCTGCCCAATAGCAAGATCACCATTAAAATGGACTTTAGTACCTACTACGATAATGGCGCAACACGCCGCAGGATGCAGATGTATGATGCGTGGGGCTTTAAGCACTACAATGGCACACAATGGTTTCCCAAGCTGAGTGTGTATGACCGGATGCACGGATGGGATACCTACCAGCATTTGAACAAGGAATTTTATGGCGACTACGGGCTGTATGATGTGACGCTGGATTTCCCATCCAACTACATAGTAGAAGCCACAGGTGTATTGCAAAACAGGAAGGAGATGCTGCCCGATGACCTGCGTGCTAAACTGGACATCAAGAACTTTGCCAACAAAAAATGGAATGAGCCGCCTTCCACCATTATCCCGTATGTGAAGGGGGAGCGGAAGAAGTGGCATTTTGTGGGCAGCAATGTACATGATTTTGCGTTCACTGCCGACCCGTCTTTTCGTATAGGCACGGCTTACTGGAATGGGATAGAGTGCGTGGCTATAGTGCAGGAGCCACATGCGGCAGGCTGGCAGAATGCTACGGACTACATTACCAAGATCATGAAGACCTTCTCGGAGGATATAGGCATGTATTGCTACCCCAAGATAGTGGCGGCAGATGCGCAGGATGGCATGGAATACCCGATGCTGACGCTGGATGGCGGATCGGAGCCGGGATACAGGAGCCTGTTTACGCACGAGATAGGGCACAACTGGTTTTACGGGCAGGTGGGTAGCAA
>CAIVKT010000041.1 GCA_903906615.1 uncultured Bacteroidota bacterium
ATCGCCGGTTATGCCGCCCATATATACATTACCGAAGTTATCACACACAATACTGCCTGGTGTGTTAGCGCCGCTGCCACCGCAGTATGTACCCCACACCCTGAAACCGCCTGCCGTAAATTTTGCTATGAACCCATCCCACAGGCCGCCGCCCCATACCGGTTGCACACAGCCCGGTGTGGTCATATCGGTGGTGCTCGTGGTGTTGCCTGCTATATATACCCCGCCGGCGTGGTCGCACGTTACCGCTACGCCCCAGTCTTCGCCTGTGCCACCATAGTAGGTAGCCCACACCCTGTTGCCCGATGAGTCGAACTTCACGAGAAAGGCATCGGCATTGCCGTTATAAGTACTTTGATAACTCCCTGTCGTGGATATGGTGCCCGCATTGCCGCCATACGTAAGGCCACATGCGTATATATGCGCCGAATCATCGGAGGCTATCCTGTAAAACTCGTTGCTCGATGAATCAGGGCCATAATAGGTACCCCATTCCACTAACGGGTCTATTACCAGCGGGCCGCTGCCTTGCAGGTCATAACTAAGTACGTTCCCCTGCAGCCTGAACGAAGAGGGCAAAATGCCATCCTTCATGCCCTTACCTGCCAGGTAACATACAGGGGCTTGCTCTTTTATAGTGCCCATAGGCGTTACTGCCGTTATACTGCCATCGTCGTTAAGGCTTAGTGATGTCTGCCCATTGTATTGCAATTTTATCTTTGAAGCATCGCCGCCAGGTCCCACCACAAATTCATGTTCCAGGTTGTTGCCGTTGGTTTTGATCACCCAGTCTATACCGGGATAAACATCTTTGTACGTCACCTTTCTGTAAGTATGCACTTGCAAGCCCTGCGCTGGTACGCCCGGAGTATAATAGTTCTCATAATAGGCTTGCTCATCTTCTGCCAGCACCTGTACGTGCTTGTTGGCGTTCAGCAGGGCCACATCCATGCGATATGACTCTGTTTGTGGTCTTGCCTGGCCTGCCGGTAGCGGAGTTAGCGTTCTGCTGCTGGCCAGTATAGCCGACACATCTATCTTACCTTTGCAAAACTGGTAGTGTATCTTCTCGTCGCCTATAAATATATTCATGCCCGGAGCCTGCACGGTATATTGAATATCTTTTCTTTGTCGGCCATGCTGGTCCTTTACCTGCCCCTTATTTTCTATGAAATATAGGCCGCCGCGGTTAGCTGTTGGAGCGTTTTTTGCCTGAATGGCTATACTGTTAATTAATATAAATGCGGTGGAAACTATTTTGTTCATTTTCGTCATCACTCAACTTGTTTTATTTAGTTTTCGTTATAAATATATGGGATATTATTTAAATAAAATGAATAAAAAGAACTATAAACTATACGGGCTTTGCTTCCATATGGTTAGTGCCTCTTTTATAGTTACTCCAAACCTTTTATTTTTTCAATGCCTCCATAGTTTAATCTCACGGTGAAGTCATCGTTCCTAAGTACATTTGATGCGCAAAATCATTACTACAAATATTTCCACTCCATGAAGAAAAGACTTTTAGTGTTAGCGGCTGCATGTGGTTTTGTCTCGGCAAATGCGCAACAGGTGCGCCCCGCAACATCTGTGAACATATATCACGAGATCGAGCAGATGAGGCATTTGGTGAATGTGCTGTATGTGGCCGCGCATCCCGATGATGAGAACACCCGCCTGCTGGCATGGCTGGTCAATGACCGCAATATACGTACCGCATACTTCTCCCTCACACGTGGCGATGGAGGGCAGAACATCCTCGGCAGCGAACAGGGCGAGGCTCTTGGCCTCATCCGCACACACGAGTTGATGGAAGCTCGTAAGATAGATGGGGCAGAGCAGTTCTTCTCCCGTGCTATAGATTTTGGTTTTTCAAAGAACTACCAGGAGACTTTCAGGCATTGGAACGAATACCTGCTTACTTACGATGCCACATGGGTAATGCGCAAGTTTCGTCCTGATGTGGTCATTTGCCGTTTTCCGCCGGACACTCGGGCAGGCCATGGCCAACATGCGGCATCAGCTATAGTTGCCGAAAAAGCTTTCAAAGCCACGGGCGACAGATCCCAATATACCGAGCAGCTCAAATACTATGGCGCCTGGCAGCCAAAGCGCCTATTATTGAATACCTATAAATTTGGCGACCGCAACACTACTTCTGAAGACCAGTTCAAGCTGAAGGTAGGACAATACCTGCCGGGCATAGGCATGGGATCGGGTGAGTTGTCTGGCCTCAGCCGCAGCGTGCACAAGAGCCAGGGCGCAGGCACACCAAGCGTACCCGGTGTGCAAACAGAATATTTCAAACTGGTGGCAGGTGACAGCATCTCTAATTCTTTATTCGATGGCATAGACATTACCTGGGGCAGGGTAGGACGTACGGATATAGGCGAAGACCTGAAAATAGTGGCAGAGAATTTCGACTACAAGCACCCCGATGAAAGCATCCCCGCATTGCTTGCTATACGCAAAAAGATAATGACCGTAAAAGACGATTACTGGCGCAATGAAAAGCTGGCAGAAGTAAATAAAGTGATACTGGATTGCACCGGCTTCATGGCCGAGCTGTATGCCAAGCAACCACAGGCGGTACGTGGCGCAAGGCTGCCATTTACGTTGCATGTGATCGCGCGCAGCCATACACCTGTTATCCTCAGCCGCGTAAGTATGGGCGGGCATGATACCGTTGGCAATATCCGCATCTCTATGGATACGCTCATGACGTTTGAGCATAACATTACCATCCCAGCCGATGAGCCGATTACACAGCCCTACTGGCTGGCATCGCCACACCCCGAGAAAGACCTGTTCTCCATACCCAACGATACATTGCTGGGTATGCCCGAAACACCAAACGAATTATACGCAACCCTCACACTGAATATTGGTGGGGAAGACTTTACCGTAAAAGCGCCATTGTCTTATAAAAAGCTGGATCCCGTAAAAGGAGATATTGTGGAGCAACTGCGCATAGTGCCGGATGCTACTGTGGCATTCAACAATGCCCTGCTTATCACAGCAGCCAATGGCTCGCTACAGGCCGATGTGCGCCTGCATACTTATAAAGACATAATCAATGGCACTCTTACCGTATCTGGTACAAAGGCAGATGTCGCTGTGATCAGGAACCTGAACATCAGCGCGAACACCGATACCATTATCACCATCAACATTGCTGCGGCAGAAACTACAAAGCAGGGTAGCGGCGACTTCTACCTCTCTGCCGAGCTTACTGCCGGTGGCAAGGTGTATAACAAGTCGCAGCACATTATACAATACAACCACCTGCCTACACTGCAATACTTTACACAGCCATATGCCAAAGTGTTGCGCCCCAACTGGAAGTGTACTGCAAAACATATAGGCTACATAGAAGGCGCAGGCGATTTCATCCCCGCCTTCCTGCGACAGGCCGGCTTTGATGTAGATGTGCTTAAAGAAAATGACCTCACCAATGCTGCCAAACTTAAAAAGTACGATGCCATCATCACCGGCATACGTGCTGTGAACGTGGAGAAGAAAATGGCCTACTGGCTGCCCGTACTCATGCAGTATGCGCAGAATGGTGGTACGCTCATCATGCAGTACAACACCTTGCAAGACCTCTCCACCACCAAGCTCGGCCCATATCCCTTCAAGCTGTCTGACCTGCGGGTAACGGAAGAAGATGCAAAGGTAGAATTTGTAGACCCCGCTGCACGCCTGCTCAACTACCCCAACAAAATAACCGATGCTGACTTCCAGGACTGGGTGCAGGAGCGCGGCCTCTACTTCGCATCAGAGTGGGATTCTCATTACCAGCCCATCTTCCGTATGCACGATGCAGACGAAGCTGCGCTGATGGGCGGCACACTATACGCAAAAACAGGCAAGGGCAATTATATCTATACCTCGCTATCCTTCTCCCGCCAGCTACCCGCCGGAAACAAAGGCGCCATCCGCCTGCTGATGAATATGCTGAGTGTAGGGAAGTAGTGAATTTAAATCGCCGTTGTTGGTGTCCCCACCAACAACCTCGCGCAGGACAGGCAATGAGTAACTCCCCTCCTGGTAGTGAGCCTGCCGAACTAGGAGGGGACCGACTGAAAGTAACAGCGAAGCAGTTAGCTTTCAGGCAGGGGTGGTAGCTCTCGCGAAAGACAGGCAATGAGTAACTCCCCTCCTGGTAGTGAGCCTGCCGAACTAGGAGGGGACAGCCTGACAACAATGACGAAGCAATTGTTGTCGGGCAGGGGTGGTAGCACTCGCGCAGGACTGGATAACACATAAATCACACGATCATGGATAACACAAAACAACATTGGGGCGCGTGGTACACAGCAGTATTGCTGGCGCTCGTTTTCCAGGTCGCATTCTATTACTGGTTCACCCTGCACTGGAAATGAGTACGCTCGACTGGTTCGTTTTACTGCTTACCCTCACCACCATGATCGCTTATGGGGTGTACAAGGGGCGTGGGCAAAGCGGCGCAAGGTCTTACCTGCTGGCCAATAAACAACTGCCGTGGTATATAGTACTGCCGGGCATCATGGCTACACAGGCCAGCGCCATCACCTTCTTATCTGCGCCGGGGCAGGCATATACCGATGGTATGCGCTTTGTGCAATACTACTTTGGCTTGCCACTGGCTATGATCGTTATCTGCATTTCGTTCATCCCCATTTTTCAAAAGTTGAACGTATATACCGCCTATCAATTCCTGGAGCAGCGCTTCGACCGCAAGACCCGCTCACTCACCTCGTTCCTGTTCCTGCTCTCGCGCGGGCTGTCTACAGGTATCAGCATCTATGCCCCCGCCATCATCCTCTCGGCCATGCTCGGGTGGAACATCTACCTCACCAACGTCATCATGGGTGGCCTGCTCATGATCTATACCTACAGCGGTGGCGCCAAGGCTGTGGCGCATACACAGAAGATACAGCTCTGCATTATACTGGCGGCTATGGCGCTGGCAGGGTTCCTGGTGGTGCATCAATTACCGCACGGCGTGAGCATGAGTGATGCACTCTACGTGGCTGGTAAGTCGGGCAAGATGAATGTGATCACCACAAAGTTCGACTGGAAGGACAAGTACAACATATGGAGCGGCCTTATTGGCGGCTTCTTTCTTGCCCTCTCTTACTTCGGTACCGACCAAAGCCAGGTAGGCCGCTACATCAGCGGCAAAGACAGCCGCGAAAGCAGGCTGGGCCTGCTGCTCAATGGCCTGGTGAAGATACCTATGCAGTTTGCCATACTGCTTATAGGTGTGCTGGTATTTGCGTTCTATAGTTTTTACCCCGCACCCCTCTACTTCAATAGCGGCGCATACAACAACCTCAAAAAGAGCGAACCTGCCTATACCGCAGCTGTTGAGGCTCGCTACGCACAGCTGCACGCTACCTACGAAGCACAGTCACGATCCATCGCCCATTCCCGCACCGCACCCGCAACTGAGTTCATCCAAACCCAACACCAGCTACAATCCCTCCGCGACAGTGTATCCACCAAAATAACCACGCAGCGCTACAGCCCCGATAAGAACGACACCAACTACATCTTCCTTTACTTTGTGACCAATGCCTTGCCGCCAGGTATAGTCGGCCTGCTGTTTGCGGTCATCATATTGGCCTCCTGGGGCTCGATCTCTGCTGCCCTCAACTCGCTCACCGCTTCTTCCCTTATGGATATACAAATGGCCGGGCGAATAGGATTATCTGATAAAGACCAGCTGCGCTACGGCAGGCTGCACACACTGGGGTGGGGTATCTTCTGCATAGGGGTGGCTATGTTTGCCGCAAAGCTGGGTTCGCTCATAGAAGCAGTCAATATTTTAGGCTCTTTGTTCTACGGAACAATACTTGGCATATTTCTTGTGGCATTCTATGTAAAGCGCGCCAATGGCAACATCGTTTTTGCAGCCGCCCTAATTGCCGAAGCCGTTGTGGTCACAGTTTATTACCTCGATATTGTGTCCTTCCTTTGGCTCAATGTGATCGGTGCGCTGGTGGTGGTATTGGTAAGTTTGCTTAGTTATCTTTATGAAAACCCCGCTTATGAAAAATAAGATAGTCGTTACAGTTTTTGTGTTATTGGCATTTTGCTTTAGTTGCAAAAAGAGTACAAAATTTATTCCCGGTTCACAGTATACTGCTGCAATGGGTGGCATGAGGAACTGGATAGACCGGGAAACAGACGCAAGTTGTGATTCAAATTTTGTCGCTTATGACTCATCCCGTTCCGCCAGTTTTGCTATTAAGATCATCAATTCCACAACAGTTTCTGCTTTAGGCTATACAGTATATTTTGCCAGTTGGGACTCTATTAATAAAGCAATATTGTTTATCCATCAATATCCCGATAATCCACCTGCCAGCGGATATCTATATGAAGATTACCTGATCTATAATTATGCATCAGACAGTGTAAGTTTTGAGCACAAAGCACGTACGGGTGGTTGCCCCGGGGATAATACGTACAGCATATTTACATCACAAAAGTGACCCACTCGAAGCCCTGCTTCGTCCTAATGATAGTAAGAGTCTTGCTTGCGTTACAAACTCCCCCTGCACATACGTATCATCTTCAACGCAGTAATAGCAGCCTCTTCGCCTTTGTGGCCATGAATGCCACCGAGGCGCTCCCATGCCTGGTCTTCGTTGTCGAGGGTGAGTACGCCGAATATCACCGGTATGGGCAGAGTAAGATTGAGCTGTAGTATGCCGTCCGTCACTGCGCGGCACACATAATCGAAGTGCGGGGTGCCACCACGTATCACTGCGCCAAAGGCTATGATGGCTTCGGGCTTTTCTATATTGTCCTTATGCTTTTCCCATATGTGCTTGCAGGCGAAGGGCAGCTCAAAGCAGCCG
>CAIVKT010000042.1 GCA_903906615.1 uncultured Bacteroidota bacterium
CGAGTCTTTTGCACCAGGCCTACCGCATACTCCAGCACGTTATCCGGCACCGGCACACGCCTTACCAGGTCCTGGAAAGCCAGTATATCTTCTCCGGTTATTACCTTTGCCAGTTCGGCAACAAGCGCGCCTGTTGTGTTGCGCACGATCATTACTTCCTCTGCAAAGCTCGGATAATCCAGCGTCACCTGGAACATAAAACGGTCCAACTGCGCCTCGGGCAGCGGGTAGGTACCTTCCTGCTCTATGGGGTTCTGTGTAGCCAGTACAAAGAAGGGCGATGGCAATTTATATTCCACACCACCGGTAGTCACACGGCGCTCCTGCATCGCTTCCAGCAGTGCCGCCTGTGTCTTGGGCGGCGTACGGTTGATCTCATCGGCCAGGATGATGTTGGCAAATATGGGGCCTTTGATGAACTGGAACTGTCGTTGCTCATTGAGTATCTCCGCACCTGTGATGTCACTGGGCATCAGGTCGGGGGTAAATTGTATGCGCTTGAAGGAGAGGTCCAGTACATCGGCTATGGTCTTTACCAATAACGTTTTGGCCAGGCCGGGCACACCTACCAGTAGTGTATGGCCATTGCACAAAATGGCTATGATGAGCTTTTCCACCACATCGTCCTGCCCTACTATTACCTTTGCTATGGCCTTGCGGATGACCGCTGCTTTTTCTTTAAGTGCGTCTGCTGCTGCTATATCTGAACTATATGATTGCATGTATGTATAACTATTGCTAATAAACGTGAAAGTTCTATTATTTTGTGTAAAGAAACAAATACTAATCCCAAACAAAACCAAACAAATACTTAATTCTTATGGATATTACGATACGCAGCGCGCAACAGCAGGTAGATGAATGGATCAGCACCGTGGGTGTGCGCTACTTTAATGAGCTTACCAACCTGGGTATACTTATGGAAGAGGTGGGTGAGTTGTCGCGCATCATGGTACGCAAGTATGGCGAGCAGTCGTTCAAAGAGAGCGATAAGCACAAAGACCTGGGCGACGAAATGGCCGATGTGTTGTGGGTACTTATGTGCCTGGCCAACCAAACAGGCGTTGACCTCACAGATGCCCTCCAAAAAAACTTCGAAAAGAAAAACCTCCGCGACAGCACCCGCCACAAAGATAACGAGAAATTGCAGTAGATCATTAATACCGTTATCACTTCGCGCAGGAGCAGCATAGTTCTTCCCTTTAGGGGTTGGGGATTGCGCATAGGCCCTAAACAAAGAAGCCCGGAAATACCGGGCTTCTTTGCACTATTCATTATTCGAAAAGAGTTATTGCATTTTTACGAACTTGTCTGTTTTAACGAGGATGTTGTCCTTGTCATAAACCATGATCAGGTACACGCCATCGGCAATGTTGCTCACATTCAGGCTAACTGCTTCATCGTGGTCTATCAACACCTTGCCATCGGCAGAGATGATCGATACATATACCTTGCCCGGTGCATCTATGTGCAATACAGAAGATGCAGGGTTAGGGTATATCCTGATGTTGCTTGCAGTCACCACGCTGGCTACACCTGATACTGTACCCGGAACAACAAACACTCCTGAAGAATCAGAGCAACCGTTAACATCGCCAACAACTACTGTATATATGCTGCCTGCCGGAGCGGTCATCATTACGTTGTTATCAGTAGCGCCTGGTATTGCTGCACCATTGAGGTACCATTGGAAGGTAACATACGGGCCTGCAAACAACAGGTTGGCAACTGTATCTAATGTGATCACCGGGTTAGGTGTTGGTAATACTGCAGTACCGCTCAGTGTTTCTGTGCAGGTACCATTGTTCAATACTACAGTGTAATCGCCTGCGGTTGTAGCTGTGTACGTTGAGCTGAAAGCACCTGATATTGCAGTGCCATCAACAAACCACTGATAAGTAACGGCTGTAGATGTAGGAGATACGCTCAGGTCCACAGGGTTGCCGTGGCAAAGCGTTGCAGAAGCGCCCGGTAATACTGAGCTTGCTGGTATACCCGCACCTACAGTTATTGCATAAGGGGCAGAAGCCGAGCAGCCATTAGCATCGGTAAAGGTGTAAGAGATATTGGCGCCGCCTATAGCCACACCTGTTACAGCGCCTGTGCTGCCCACAGTAGCTATAGTAGTATCGCTGCTGCTCCATACACCGCCTGTGGTGCCATCGCCCAGTGTTATCGAAGCGCCGGCACATACCGTGTTAGGGCCTGTTACTATACCTACAGCAGGTGCAGGAAGCACCGGCATAGCGTAGGTAACGAAAGCAGAGCAACCGCTACCATTAGTATAGGTATAAGTAATGGTCACAGTACCTACGGCAACACCGGTTACCACACCTGATGCAGAACCTACTGTGGCATTTGCTACGTTGCTGCTGGTCCATACACCACCGGTGGTAGCATCAGACAACGTAGTTGTACCTGCGAAGCATACACTATCGCGGCCTGTGATCGCTGATACAGAAGGCAATGGGTTGACAGTTATACCTACAAAGCCGGTCATATTGCTGGTACAGCCCGTAGTACCGTTAGTAGCTACAACAGTATATGTGCCTGCCGCTGTTTCCAGGCCAAAGTCTATTGTCAGGCCTGTACCTGTAGCCGCTGTACCTGTTACCGTACCGTCATCGAATAATTGATAATTGATACCTGCTACAGAACCGCTAAGGCCAACATGCACGCCTGTGCCGCCGGCGCAATAGCTGCCCCCGCCGGTTACAGTAAATGCACCAGGCAATGGGTTGGTAGAAACCGTAACACTGCCGGTCATATTATTCACACAGCCGGTTACTGTGTTAGTAGCTACTACAGTATAAGTACCTGTTGTTGTCTCCAGGCCAAAGTCGAGTGGAGGAGTTCCGGTGCCTAATGCTGCGCTGCCTGTAGATACGCCATTCACAAATATCTGGTAGCTGATCGGCAGGTCTGAACCTGTAAGCGTAACGTGTACGCCCGTGCCGCCTGCGCAATAGTTGCCGCCACCGCCTACAGTATAAGCCGAAGGCAAAGCATTAACGGTAACACCTACGCTGTTAGCCATATTATTGGTACAGCCAGTAGAAGGGTTGGTAGCTACAACAGTATAAGTACCTGCTGCCAACTCAAACCCGAAATCAACAGAAGAACCTGTAGTTCCTGTAAGCGGAGCGCCTGATGTGGAAGCACCGTTAAATAATTGGTAGCTGAAGCCTGTTTCAGAATTAGAAAGTGTGATGTCTTCGCCTGCACCACCCGAGCAATAAGCGCCGCCACCTGTTACCGCATAAGCTATTGGCAATGGGTTGGTAGAAACAGTCACACTGCCGGTCATTAAATTCACACAGCCGGTAATGGTATTGGTAGCTACTACAGTATAAGTACCTGTAGTTGTTTCGAGGCCGAAATCAAGCAAGCTGCCTGTACCTGCTACAGGGCTGCCGACTATCGAGCCGTTTACAAGTGTTTGATAATTGATAGTAAGGTCAGAGCCGCTGAGGTTTACATCCACACCTGTACCGCCTGCGCAATACAAGCCGCCACCGCCTACTGTGTAGAACAATGGCAACGCGTCTATTACCACAACAGCCTCGCCGGTCATGTTATTGGTGCATAATGTAGATCCGTCTGTAGCTACAACCGTATAAGTACCTGCAACTGTTTCCAGTCCGAAGTCTATAGCGCTGCCTGTGCCTGCGATAGAAGAGCCTACCAATGTAGCGCCCCTGTATAATTGATAATTGACACCGGCATCTGTGCCATCAAGGCCAATGTGTACGCCCGCACCGCCTGCACAATAGTGGCCGCCACCTGTTACAGTATGCGCTGTAGGCAACGGAAGCGGAACAACAGTAACACCGCTGATCATATCATTGGTGCAAAGTGTGGTATTGTCTGTAGCTATTACTGTATAGAAGCCATCAGTTGTCTGCAAGCCGAAGTCAAGTGCGGAACCTGTGCCCGGTACTGCCGCGCCTGATGCGGTAAAGGAAATATACATCTGGTAAGAGATACCTGAAGCCGAACCGCTAAGGCCCACATGCACACCTGTGCCGCCACTACAGTAGCTGCCGCCACCGGTTACGGTAAATGCTGTAGGTAATGGATTGATAGATACTATTGATGAGCCGGTCATGTTCACGGTACATGCAGTAACAGCGTCTGTAGCTATAACTGTATAGGTACCTGCCACTGTTTCCATACCGAAGTCTATAGCAGAACCTGTTCCGGCCATGATACCACCGCTTACAGCGCCGTTCTTATACAATTGATAATTGATACCTGTTGCAGATCCCGCAAGGCTTACATCAACCCCCGTACCGCCTGAGCAGTAGCTGCCACCACCGGCCATTGCAAATGCACCCGGTAAAGGATTGACGCTCACCGTAGCGCTGCCGCTCATAGCTGCAAAACAACCGGAAATTGCGTTAGTACCTACAACAGTATATGAACCGGGAGTAGTCTGGGCCGGGAAGCTGATCGCGCTACCTGTGCCGGGCAACGTAGATTCGATGGTCACACCATTCATCAATTCATAGTTCACGCCCGTTGCTGATCCGCTGATGCCGATAACAACACCCGCGGTACCTGAACAGTAGTTGCCGCCACCTGTAACCGCAAATGCTGTTGGTGTTATATTTACGCTTACTGTTACGCTGCCGATCATATTATTTGTGCAACCCGTTACAGGGTCTGTAGCTACAGCTGTATAGGTGCCTGCTACTGTTTCCAGTCCGAAGGTAATGCCCGAGCCTGTGCCGGTAACCGGGGTACTCAACGCAAATCCGTTAAGCATCAATTGGTATCCGATGCCCGTTGTAGAACCTGTAAGATTTACCGCAACACCTGTGCTGCCTGAGCATATTGTTCCGCCACCTGTTACAGCATATGCTGTTGGTAATGGGTTAGTAGTTACTGTAGCTGTGCCGCTCATATTGCTGGTACAGCCTGTTGTTGCGTTTACTGCAGTTACCGTATAAGCGCCGGTTGTAGTTGTCAGTCCGTAATCAAGTCCAAAGCCTGTGCCTGCAAGAGTGTTTACCAGGAATGCACCGTTTCTGATCAGGCGATAATTAATGCCTGCATCAGAGCCGCCAAGGGTAATATCTACTCCTGTGCCACCTGCGCAGTAGCTGCCGCCGCCGCTCACGCTTACGGCGTATACATTAGGAAGCGGGCTGATAGTTATTGTTGCGCTGCCTGTCATATTATTGGTACAACCTGTAGTACCATCTGTAGCTGATATAGTATATGCACCCGCGCCTGTCTCAGGGCCAAAGGTGAGCAATGCACCTGAACCGGCAACCGGCGCGCCTATTGGTGAGCCAAGGTATGCTAATTGGTAATTAACACCGATAATAGAGTTGCTCAAAGTAATGTTCATACCTGTACCGCCGAGGCAGTAGCTGCCACCGCCGCCTACGGTATATGCTGTAGGCAAGGCATTGATCACAACAGCTACGCTGCCGGTCATATTTGCAGTGCAACCTGTTGTAGTATTTACTGCTGTTACAGTATAGGAAGCGCCAGCCGATGTTTGTAACCCAAAATCTATTGCGCTGCCGGTACCCGCTACTATGCTACCCACTGCTGTGCCGCCGTTATATAACTGGTAGCTCACACCTGCATCAGAACCTGATAAACCAACATGAACACCTGTGCCGCCGGTGCAATAGCCGCCGCCACCGGTTACTGTATAAGCATTGGGTAATGGGTTGATCACTACTATTGCGCTGCCGGTCATGTTATTGGTACATGATGTGGCAGTTGTGGTAGCAACTACTGTATATGTACCTGCAACTGTTTCCAGCCCGAAGTCTATGGAACCGCCTGTGCCCGCCATGATGCCGAGCGCAGTAGCTCCGTTAAATAATTGATAGTTAGTACCTGCTACCGAGCTGAACAAGCCTACATGCACACCTGTGCCGCCTGCGCAATAGCCACCACCACCTGTCACCACAAATGCAGCAGGCAATGGGTTAGTGAACACAGCCACACTTCCCGTCATTGGGTTGGTGCAACCTGTTGCAGGATTAGTAGCGTTAACGGTATAAGTACCTACCGCTGTTTCTGATCCGAAATTAAATGCGCCGCCCGCTGATACTATCGCGCTGCCTGTCGCTGTGCTGCCGTTGTATAATTGATAACTGATACCAGCATCAGAATTAGCCATGCCCACAACCGCGCCCGTACCGCCTATGCAATAACCGCCGCCGCCATTCACTGCATATTGGGTAGGTAATGGATTGATCGAAACTGTAGCGCTGCCGGTCATGCCGTTAGTACAGCCGCTGGTAGTGTTGGTAGCAGTTACAGTATAAGTAGCTGCCGCGGTGATGCTGCCAAAAGTGATCGCAGAGCCCGTACCGGGAACAATACCCAACCCTGTGCTGCCATTGAATAATTGATAATTAACACCTGACTGAGAACCTGAAAGGCCCACAGGGACACCTGTGCCGCCGGAGCAATAAGCGCCGCCGCCTGTAACTGTAAATGCAGTAGGTGGTGTGTTGATAGAAATAACCGCAGAGCCTTGTGTGCTCCAGCAGCCCGCCGATGATTGTGCGCGGAAATAATACGTGCCTGATGAAGCGATGCTCTCCGTTGTGGCCGGTGTAGCTGTTGATGTACCATTCGAGGTAGTACCCTCGAAATAGATAGTGCCACTGCCGCCATTTGATGCCGTAAGTATAGCCGAGCCAACACAGTAGGTGCCGCCGCCGGTTACTGTTACTGCTGTAGGCAGCGGATTGATAACTACTGTAACGCTACCCTGTGTGCCCCAGCAGCCGCCTGCCGACTGCGCACGGAAATAATAAGTGCCTGATGATGAAATTGTTTGTGTGCCACCCGGTGTTCCGGTTGAAGTACCATTTGATGTAGTACCCTGGAAGTATATTGTGCCGCTGCCGCCATTAGACGCTGTGACTGTAGTGCTGCCGCAGAATGTGCCGCCACCACTCACTGTAACTGTTGTGGGCAGGGGAAGTATAGAGGCCGTGATCGTATTTGAAGTAGCTGTTGATGGCGTAACACACGATGCTGTAGAGGTCATAACCGCATCTACCAGGTCACCGTTGTTCAAGGTACTTGTCGCAAACGGGCTGCCGGATGCTACGAGCGTTCCGTTGATGAACCATTGATAGCTCGGTGTGCCCCCATTGGTTGGTGTTGGTGTAAATGTGATACCTGATCCTGAGCAAACAGAGCCTGTAGGAGATGCCGCAATAGTAACTGAGGGAGCAACAGGAGAGGCCAATGAGAGATCGCCGAAATCGGTGCCGCTTGTACCGGTAACAATACCTGTAATGCCCGCCGTTGTTGAAGCATAGATATATGCCGGTGTGGAAGATGTAGATGTTGCCTGCACCTGGATGCCGCTTACATCAAGCCCATCAAGATTAGTTGTTCCACTGCAAACGATCGTGATCGTAATGGAAGAAGATGATATCGAAGTGGTGGTGGCAGATGTTATATCCGGGTTGCTGAAACCATACGTCAAAGTAGAAGACGGATTGAACTGCCAGCCCGCGGGTGCGCTAAGTGTCAGTGTATTAGTACCCGCCGAAAAATCGCCCGTACTGTTTTCTTCAATGAAAAAATCTGTAAGCGCCGTATACGCAGGAGCACTACCGCCTACAGCAGTATTCGGACAGATGCCGGTACCATCAAAAGCAGAGAACACCGTCACCTGTGCAAAACCTGCCTGGCTTAAGCAGGCCAACAGGATGGTCGCGAACAACGTTTTCATGGTTTTCTTACCATTGAGGCTACGGGCTGCAAGGGCAACAAAAGATAGTAAAGAAAGTTTTTTCATGCGGTTGATATTAAAATAAAGATTATTACTCCTGATTTATAG
>CAIVKT010000043.1 GCA_903906615.1 uncultured Bacteroidota bacterium
TATTTTAAGCGCCCAGCCTGCGCAAGACAACCCCGACCCTAAAGGGGGAAGTTTGGTAACAATCGTATTGCGTACGGAACGACGAAAAACATGGGAGGTACGTAATGGCTCCCTTTAGGGTAGGGGTTGTACTCGCGCAAGACAACGCCGCCTCCCGCAGAAAAAGCGGGACTTTGTGCCAGGGGATGTTTGGTTGTGTTGCTTCACCAGCGCGAGGGTGTTGGTGGGACACCAACACCGGCGAAAAAAAGAATAGATATGATACGCCTGATATTGACACCCGATAAGGACACTATAACCATTAAATTGCCGACACACTATGTTGGCAAAGAAGTAGAGATCATTGCATTTGCAACGGAAGAGGTACTATCTGCCGAAGAAAAAACATTGGGCAAAGATTGGCTAACCAGTGAAGAGGATAATGCGTGGAAGGACTTGTGATTTTATAGTTAGAACATAGCCCACGGTTTCAACCGTGGGTACACGACATACAAAACTCCTGCAACCGCTTTAACGGTTTATAGTACTTGTAAACGGTTAAAACCGTTACCCTGCATTTTTGGCTAAGCACCCACGGTTGAAACCGTGGGCTATGTTAAAATGGTTTGTACTACCCTGGAATTTGGGATTTAAAACCTGGTTTTTCACTTAATAACGATCTCTATCACCACCTTATCCGCAAAGTATTCGTTGATGGTGGCCATGAGTTGTTCTTTGCCCAGGAGCAGTTCTTGTTTCAGGGGGGCTACATCAGTATATATGGTGAGTACGCGGTTGAAGAGGTTGATGTTGCGGGTGTACTTGGATATGGTCTTTCCCACAATGGTTTCCCACTCCTCCCTCATGCGGAGCTCCACTATTTTTTGTTTCCAGAAAGATTTTTCGAGCACCATATTCAGCGCTTCGCCTATACTATACGATCCCATAGCAGGTGCAAGTTAAAGAAAGCCTGCACCACAGGAAAAAATATATTGTACATTTACTTACTTAATATGAACAATGTGAGATACTTCTTTTTTCTTTTGATGTTGTTGCCAGCGTTGGTGAGTGGGCAGATCATAAGCACTATTGCAGGGAATGGAACCGCTGGGTATAGTGGGGATGAAAGCTCTGCAATTTCAGCGAAACTTAATACTCCATACAATGTAAAGTTTGACCATGCTGGCAACATATACATAGCTGATCAAATCAATAATGTTATTCGTAAAATTACAGATGGCGTAATCACGACTGTTGTAGGTAATTCCACAACATCATCAATATGCGCTGATATTGGAGATGGAGGCCCGGCGACTGCTGCTGAATTATGTTTGCCTGACGATATTACTTTTGATGAATCAGGCAACATGTATATATCGGAATTTAGTAATGGGTTAATACGAAAGGTAAGTACATCTGGGATTATCTCCACGTTTGCTGGTGGAGGCGCGTCTGGCTTAGGTGATGGCGGACAAGCAACCGCAGCTGAACTAACTGATCCTCTTGGTCTTGTGTTTGATGGAGCAGGTAACATGTATTTTTCTGACAATGGGGCATATCGCGTGCGGAAAATTAGCACAACTGGTATTATCACCACGGTTGTAGGAACGGGCACACCAGGATATAACGGGGATGGAATACCTGCAATTACTGCACAAATACATTATCCGGGGTATATAGCAATTAGTCCCAAAGGCGAGTTATTTATTGCAGATTATGCGAATCATCGAATAAGAATGGTAAATTCAGCAGGAATTATTACAACTGTTGCTGGAACAGGTATCCAAGGATATACAGGCGATAATGGCCCAGCCACAGGTGCAAAGTTAAACAGTCCATGCGGAATCCTCTTTGATAAAACAGGAAATTACTATATATCTGACGAAACGGGATCCCCTACAATACGTAAAGTAGATACTTCCGGCATTATCACAACAATTGCTGGTACTGGCATAGCAGGCTTTAGTGGTGATGGAGGCCCGGCAACTGCGGCGCAAATAAATAACATAGCTTTATGTTCAGCAATAGATGCATATGGGAATCTGTACATAGCAGATAGTAAAAATAACCGAATAAGAAGAATAGTGTACGATGAAGCAGCAGTAAACGATGTAAACAAAGCAGCAAATAACATTCAACTATTCCCCAACCCCACACAAAATGAGCTAACCATAAAAAGCGGCACTGAGATAAAAAGCGTGCAGATCATCAATATACTGGGTATGGTCCAGGCTTTACCCATCCCGGTTTTAAATCAAAAAGAGGTGATACTTTCTGTTGTTGCCCTGCCACCCGGCATGTACTATATAAAGGTGAATGAATTGCAAATGGGCAAATTTGTAAAAGAGTAGTATAGGTGTCATTATAAGAAAAGGCATCTTGTGGGCCAGATTCGACAACTTTTTAAAAGTTTTCGAATCTTAACATGTCCATGAACAAACACGCTCATTTCACATTACACATTTGTGGGCGAAGGCGTTACGTGCAGATTTGTCAACTTTTAAAAAGTTGACAAATCTTCTCAGCAATGAGTACACGCGCAACTAAAACAACCCCCATTTTACATTACACATTTTGGTTTTTTAAAAGAAAAGGCTATTTTACACCTTTCTTAATCGAATACTGGATAATAGATGATCATAGGTGTTTTAAAGGAGCATGCGCCGGAGACGCGCGTATCGCTTGTACCTGAGGTGGTGGCAGCCTTCGTGAAGTTGAATGTGACTGTATGGGTGGAGCAGGGCGCCGGTGAGGCCGCATTTTATGCCGATAGCCTGTACACCGCTGTGGGCGCGGCGCTGAAAAGCGGCGAGGAGATACGCGCTGCTGCCGATGTGGTAATGGCCATTCATACCTCGTGCATAGGCAATGCCAAGCCCGGCGCGGTGCTGATGGGTGTTTTTCAGCCATTGTTCCACACACAAAAAATGCAGGAGTGGGCCGGCAAGGGCTATACCGTATTCAGCCTCGATACCATACCCCGCACCACGCGTGCGCAATCTATGGATGTGCTGAGCTCGCAGGCCAACATAGCCGGTTATAAAGCCGTATTGCTGGCTGCAATGTCCTACAGCCGCTACTTCCCCATGTTCATGACGGCGGCAGGCAGCATACCGCCCGCCAAGGTATTGATACTGGGCGCGGGTGTGGCAGGGCTGCAGGCCATAGCCACCGCCAAAAGGCTGGGCGCTGTGGTAGAGGTCTTTGATACCCGCCCGGCAGTAAAGGAAGAAGTAATGAGCCTCGGGGCCAAGTTTGTAGAAGTAGAAGGCGCGGCGGATGCCTCCAAGGCAGGCGGCTATGCCGTAGAGCAGAGCGAAGACTTCCAGAACAGGCAGCGCGATAAGATACACGAGCACGCTAAGAAATCAGACATCATCATTACCACGGCGCAGATACCGGGCCGCAAAGCGCCCATACTCATTACCAAAGCCATGATAGAGGATATGCGCCCGGGCTCTATGATCATTGATATAGCCTCTGTAACCGGCGGCAATACCGACCTTACGGAGAATGATAAGACGGTGCTGCACAATGGTGTGTCCATCATCGGCAACTCGGCCCTGGCGGCCACTACGCAGGCCGATGCCAGCAAGCTCTATGCCAAGAATGTACTCAGCTTCACCAAGCTGATCGTTGACAAAGACGGAGGCTTGAACCTGAACTTTGAGGACGACCTGGTAAAGGGCACCTGCATCACCCACGATGGCAAGATCGTGAACGACCGTGTGAATGCTTTAATGACCGTAAACAGCTAATTAATGACAGCTAAGCCAACATCGAATAAGGATGCGTTAAAAGGATTTATTGTTCTGATTGTATTGGTAGTATTAATAAATAGAGGCTGTCATTGTGTAAATAACAATAGTAATGATACGGATAGCAAAAAATCCGCAATAACTGTACCTTTATTATCAGCGGTGCAAATCAACAAGTACTATCATGATAATGAAGTTTTAGCAGATCAAAAATTTAAGGGACAGAGAATAAAAGTGACAGGAGTCGTGACTAGTATTGCAAAAAATGCTTTTGATGATATTTATGTAACATTATCGAGTGGGGAATTTTTACAAGAAGTACATTTTACAAACTTACCTGAAAGTGTTGCGGCTGCTTTAAAAAAAGGAGAGAATGTCACAATCGAAGGGGAATGTCAAGGATTATTTATGGGAAGCGTATCGTTTGACAAGTGCGAAATGAAGTAAACTAGAATAGATTAACTATTAATTTTTGATAGAAGGTTTTTACATAAAAAGAAAAATATGGAACAGGTAACTGGTTTTTTTAATGGCAATTATCACCTCATCACTATCGTGATATTGTCCATCTTTCTGGGTATAGAAGTGATATCGCGCGTGCCTGCTGTGCTGCATACGCCGCTTATGAGCGGCGCCAACGCCATACATGGCGTGGTGATCATTGGTGCCATAATAGTTATGGGCTCGGCTCACGATGGGGATTATGTGTCGCTCGTGTTGGGCTTTCTGGCAGTGATTCTCGGAACGCTCAACGTAGTAGGAGGTTTCGTAGTTACAGACAGAATGCTGGAGATGTTCGGCAAAAAGAAAAAGAAGGGTTAAATTCCAAATTCCATTTTTAAATTCCAAGTACCAAAATCCAAATTCCAGAGAGTGTTTCGTTGGGAAAGTAGAATCAGATAAAAAATAGTGGTAGGTTATGGAAATGAATGAACTGGAATCTAGGTGTTTGAAATTTGGTAAGGGAGTAAGAGATTTTAGCAGGACAATAAAACAAGATGTAATTAACAGGGTATATATACAGCAGATCATTCGTTCATCTTCCTCAATAGGA
>CAIVKT010000044.1 GCA_903906615.1 uncultured Bacteroidota bacterium
ATGATCTGGTCCACGAATGGCTTATGCAGGTCGAGATCTTCTTTGCGGGTTGGCTTGAAAGTGAGTGTGCCTAAAATTTCATGATGTTCTACCTTATGTTCTTCTTCAAGTAGCTGGTTCAAACCCAATACCTTATTGGCTTTCTGTGCTTCGGCTATTAATTCTTCGATACTGCCGATGCACTTCATTTCGCTGCCATCCTCGCTTACCCATACAGGCAATGGAGTACCCCAGAACCGGCTGCGGCTCAGGTTCCAGTCCACCATATTTTCCAGCCAGTTGCCAAAGCGTCCCTCACCTGTAGCCTTAGGCTTCCAGTTGATGGTCTTGTTCAGCTCTATCATGCGGTCTTTTACGGCTGTAGTGCGAATGAACCAGGCATCGAGCGGGTAATAGATGATGGGCTTATCGGTGCGCCAGCAATGGGGATAAGTATGTTCGTATTTCTCTACTTTAAAGGCGTGTCCGCTGAGCTTTAGCTTTACAGCTATATCCACGTCCACGTCTTTATAATCAGGATCGTTCTTGTAATCTTTTACATACCTGCCGCTAAATTCACCGCTGTAGTCGTTGAACTTACCTTCCTTGGTCACCATGGTGAGGATGCCAATATTGTTCTTTTTGCCCACACGATAGTCATCTGCGCCAAATGCAGGTGCAGTATGTACTATGCCGGTACCATCTTCGGTGGTCACAAAGTCGCCGGTGATGATGCGCCACGGATCTCCGCCGGTTACCTCGCGTGTATTACCATCAAAAGGCAGCAACTGATCATAGCGTATGCCCTCCAGCTCACTACCCTTGAATTTGCCTAATATCTTCCACGGCAGGACCTTGCTTTCGCTCGTATATATCGTAAAGTCAGACTCTTGCGCTTCCTGCTTGAAGTATTTGTTTATCAACGCTTCTGCCAAAACTACGTTGCAAGGCTGGTGTGTATAGGGATTAAATGTCTGCACCAATACATAGTCTATATTGGGGCCTACGGTCAGTCCGCAATTGCTGGGCAATGTCCATGGGGTCGTGGTCCACGCCATGAAGTATACCGCACCTGCTTTGTCGGCTTCTATCAGTCCGCCGCCTATGGGCATTTTTATAAATGGCTCCCACGCATTCCTCGCCAGGAATTGCAGTTTGAACTGTAACGGGTTGAGGTACTCGATATCGCCTTCCCTTTCTGATTGCGCAGGTGTGAGGTGGAACATAGCCACCACGGTTGTATCCTTTACATCTTTATAAGTGCCGGGCTGGTTCAGTTCGTGGCTGCTGAGGCCGGTACCCGCCGCGGGCGAGTAGGGTTGTATGCTGACACTCTTGTAGAGGAAGTCTTTATCATACAACTGCTTTAATGCCCACCAAAGGGTTTCTATGTATTTATTGTCGAAAGTGATGTAGGGGTCGGTCATATCCACCCAATAGCCCATCTTCTCGGTGATCTCTTCCCATTTATCCTTATAGCGCATCACCACTTCGCGGCACTTCTTATTATACTCTTCTACGGTGATCTTCTTGCCTATATCCTCCTTGGTAATGCCCAGTTCTTTCTCTACACCCAGTTCCACGGGCAGGCCATGGGTATCCCAGCCGGCTTTGCGGTTTACCTGGTAGCCCTGCATGGTCTTGTAACGGCATACAAGGTCCTTTAATGTGCGACTGATAACGTGGTGGATGCCGGGCATACCATTGGCGCTCGGCGGGCCTTCATAAAACACAAACGGCTCCGCACCATCGCGCAGCTTCACACTCTCTTCAAAGCAATGTTCATTCTTCCATATAGCGAGGTAATCCTGCTCTATGGAGGGCATATTTAATCCTTTATATTCGTTGTATTTAGCCATTTTAGTCGATAGTCATTAGTAGATAGTCGTTAGTCGTTTTATGCTACAAAGACTATGCCCAACCTACTTAAAAAAACTGCGCAAAGGTATGGAGATTATTTTGGAATTATTGTTATGGATTTGATAAGTGTGGGGATTGTGTTGATAAGTTGATAGGTTGATACAGCAAATGCAGTTTGAACATGAAGGCAAAATATTCTATTATTTTGCTAATTTTGATGTTGGTATGATCAATATAGAAAAGCAGGTGCAATATTGGCTGACAGGAGCAGATGAAGAATTGCTTAATGCAAAGGTTATGATCGATAATAAGAGGTTAGTAGGAGGAATGTTTTTTTGTCATTTGTGCATAGAGTAAATATTAAAAGCTATTGTTGTCAATATAACCAAAGATCATCCGTCAAGAACACATAATTTATCGTGGTTAGCAGAGAAAGCCGGTATTAAGTTTAATGAAGAGTAACTTAAATTAATAGGTACACTTCAATTATACCAGTTGGAAGGACGCTACCCGGAGTCTTATCCCAAAGAACCTAAACCGATATTAGCAGAACAACACTATAATGAAACTCAAACATTGTATTCATGGCTCAAACGGAAATTATAAAGTTATTGCAGGCTTATATTAAAATGCTGAATGAGGCAGGATTAAAGATCAGTAAGGCTTTCTTATATGGCAGCTATGCCCGCAACGACAGTAATGAAGATAGCGATATAGATGTGATGCTTGTTTCTGAAAAATTGGTAGTGACGCAGTTTGAAAGTTAAAATTCCTTAACAGTAATCTGACGTAACTTTACTGTATGAAAACGAACAAACCGCACAGACCCAAAGATATAAATCAATTGGCAAAATATATCATGGAATTATCCACAGGGGAAATTACCGAGCCAAAGGAATTATCTACGGTTAAGCCTGCACCTAAAAAGAAAGGGAAAGAAAAGAAAGGTTAAGGCATCGCTACCTTCTTTTTGATTGCAGCAATATCATCCTGCATATTGCATAACTCATGCCAGAGCCTGTCGTAATAATGGCTCTCAAACCCCGCATCGCACATCAAATCCATAAACTTACTTACCTGCGGCTCAATGGTAGCCACATAGGATAACGCCGCAGCCTTTTCTTCGGCTGTTGCGGAGGCTATCTTTCTATTCAGGCTGGATAGGTACTCGAAGGTGTTGTAAACGTCATTAGCCGTATCAGCATAGAACATCTCCCAATCCCTTTCACGCCTGAAAGGGGCATTGATGTGCTTATCTATCAGCGTGGCAAAGTCAAATACAGGTACAGGAGTGAGCATGATGGTGTTTTGATAGCTATAATGCAAACGGTATGCCAGATTATGGCTAACAACTTTCAATCAGCTCTATTTCTTTCTTATCCGTAATACCATATAGCCTGTAAACAATGTCATTGATTTCAGATTCAGCGGCATCTATTTTAGTTTTGTTCTTTTCTGTATTTACATTCAATAAAAGCAATTCATCAACCAGTTTCACAATCTTATCGTGATACAGCTTTTCAGTCTTATCGGAGAAGTTTATAAGTTTTATAGGGAATGGTTTTAGGTATTCTGTTTTGAAAGTGAAATAACCTCCTCGCAAAACATATCCAGTTGAATTAAGGAAAAACCATAACATATTTGAATTAAGCACACCCAAAAAATATTTATGGCTTTCTTTTACTTTGCCCATAAATGAGAAGCTATAAACTTTTGTAGTGTGATACATACTGTCATCATCAAAAGTCATTTGCGGCTTGATTGCAATTTCAGGTGTAGATATTTTTGGAGTTTCAAACTCCGCCAAATTCTTTGGGTATATGTACGCATAAAATCCGCTTCCCTTCATCTTGCCATGCTCCCTTCCCTCTAATTCTTTTTTGTTTTCAATCAGGTAGTCATATCCATTTGGGTAGTTGTCTTTGATGTATTTTAGCGGCATCAATTCTGCTTTCCCATCATCAACAACGTATGGAAATATAACTACGTTATTAGGCTGCGACTGAACATACCTCTTAACATCTTTACCCATCAGGAATGGCTTAACCAGTCCTAATTCAATCTCAACCTCCCTACCTAAGCTACTACTGTAGCACACCACTGTTTCACTTTTCCATTCTACTATTTTCAAAACATAAATCTTATCCGAACTTGTTTGCAACCCAACAAATATCTTCCTTGTAATATCGTCAAGTGTCTTAGGCAGTTTGCTTATTTTGTCTAAATTACCTGTTTAATATCATAAAGCTCTTTTGCGGAAATAGCCATGAAGTTGTGTGTTTCAGTAAAAATATAAAAAAAGGCGGGATTATGTCCCGCCTTTTTATTTGCCCCGCTTTAGTGCCGCTGCAATGGCACACCGCTGTTTATCTTACTCATTGGTACTCGGTAGAAGTTATAAAGACCAATACGGTTGCTACCTTCTTCTTCAACAATGTCTATGTGCGTAGTACCCTTCGGCAGCGCAGGGAAAAACAACGTGAAGTGTAGTTGCTCATGTGCGTTTTTGAAGTAGTATTTAGCAGGGGCAACGGGTATGTTGTGCGCCAGTACCAGTCCTAACTTATCCTTCGTGCCGCATGGCCGTATGAATATGCTCCCGATTACATTCACCCACCACCCAATGGTGTAGTTGACGATATTCGGTCTGGTTATAAAGTGAATGACGGTCAATTCCCCTTCTTCAATGTGCGTTTCAAATTCTTCAATTGTTTCTGTGCGTATCATTGTTTTGATTTTAGATTACTCCTTTGATGTGCTGCCCGTCCAACCTATACAGGTACAGGTATCTTGTCCTGTAACCGATATGCTTATGCCCGGTCATGCCTTGATTGACGAAATGGTTGTACGCCTGTAGGGTGATTGCTTCGTTGCCATAGTCAAAGACCACCATACCGCCAGTTCCTTTGTTCTTGGCGAACTTGTTGAGGTTGTCGGTTATCCCGATAGCATAGTCGCCGCATGGCGGCTCTATGAGGTCTTCTATGTATGTAATCAGTCTACTGGGCATATTTTCCAAATTTTGTAACATATGTACACCAAATCACGTGCCAAATTCCAATTTACTTAGAAATAAAGGTTTGTTAATGTCAATTATCTAAACAATTTGGCACGTAATTTGGATTACATACCGTACATACATACTCAAGAAATAGAAATGAATAAGTTAAGTTTTGAAGACAGGGCGAAAGTGGTAAGGTTGTTGGTTGAAGGTAATAGCCTTCGTTCCTGCTCACGGATAACCGACATAGCATATAATACCATACTGAAATTACTCGTAGAAGTAGGCAAAGCCTGTATCAAATTCCATAATGAAAACGTGGTTAACGTCAATTCCAATCTCGTTCAATGTGACGAAATATGGAGCTTTGTTATGTGCAAGGACAAGAACGTGGATTACTGCACCAAAAAAGACACACAGCATGTCGGTGATGCGTGGACATGGGTCGGG
>CAIVKT010000045.1 GCA_903906615.1 uncultured Bacteroidota bacterium
AGTTGCAGCCAGTAAGCTACTTCCGCACCGCCGCCTATAAAAGCTACATTGGGCAATATTGTTTCCTGGTAAAGCCCCCGCAGCATCACATTGGGGCTAAAGCGTTCGGGATGTTCATTGAGTTCGGCAAGTAATTCCTGTTCTTTCCATTTAGTAGCCGTGTTCAGCACCACCCATTGATCGCCCTTTTTTTCTATACGCTCCCGCAAATGATCTGTTAGGTAAAACAAGTTGATAAGGCGTGGATGGGCCTGTATCTTAAAGTGCGCTGCAATTTTTTCTATCTGGCGGGTAATAATGGGGTAGGCTTCCTGGTGCAGCAGTTCATCCTTCATCACGGGTATAAAAGAGGCTTTCAGTTCTGCCTCATCCGGGTTAATGACGATGAGGCCATACCTGCCGAATAGTTCATGTACCAGGTACTGCGTGGCTTCTGCTATTGTCTTATGGCCCAGGTAAGCGCTGGTGAGCAATGTGGTCAGCTCGTCACAATTGTTGCCGGGAGGGCCAAATGTTTTGAATAGTTTGCGCAGTAGCGGCTTTAATCCCTCGGTTTTCATTCTGCCTACTGCGCCCGTTTGCCCGTCGCCATTCCACACATACTTCTCTCCCTCATAGCGAAATGTGCCCAGTTCTTCAATATCATTATCCTCGCTGCCCATATAGTATACCGGCACAAAGTTCTTTCCGGGATGCGCTGTGGTTAGTTCTTCTGCCAGTTTTATAGCATGTAGTATCTTATAGATAAAGTATAGATAGCCGGTCAGCAGGTTGGGCTGGTGTGCTGTACATATAGTATAAGTGTTTTCATTTGCCAGTCGGGCTATATTGGCTTCCACTTCATCGTACTTCGTTAGCCCTGCATATTGCTTGTTCAGTGCAGCTACCAGCGCTTTGCGGTTTACCGGGTAGTTGCTTCGGTCTGCAATAGCTTTTGCAAGGCCATCTGCCGATGGAGCATAGGCCACAAATGAGCGTGCCTGTTCATTATTATCTAAATAGTCGGTGACAAGATGGGAGAAATACCCCGTGTCTTTATATGGTATGTACGTATAACTTCTATCCACAGATATTAAGTTTTGCGGGGCAAAGGTAGGCCGCACAGCTTACAATTGCGCAGGTATCATTATAGTGTATCCTGATAGTCCCCAAGTAAATTCTTATGAAGTTGCCTGTTGAAACGGAAATTTAGCTATTTTCATCATCCCGAATGAATACCTCGAACAGCATAAAGAACTGGATGGAAGATGAGCGCCCGCGCGAGCGGATGCAGCAAAAGGGTGCAGCAGCGCTCTCTGATGCCGAACTATTGGCTATTCTCATAGGCAGCGGTACCCCCAAACGCTCAGCGCTGGACCTTGCCCGCGAAACCCTGCAACTGGCCGGCAATAACCTGCTCCAACTCGGTCGGCTGAACCTGGAGGAATTGCAAAAGACCAACGGCATAGGCGAGGCCAGGGCCATTACCATCGCAGCGGCCATGGAACTGGGCCGCAGGCGGCAGATAAGCGAAGCGCCAGAACGGCCCATAATGAAGAAGAGCAAAGACGTTGTCCCCTTCATCATGCCGCTGCTCCAGGATCTAAACCACGAGGCATGTTTGGTTCTCTATCTCAATCAGGCCAGCAGGCTGCTCCGGCAGGAATTCATCAGCAATGGCGGCCTTAACGGAACTGTTGTAGATATCAGGATGATACTGAAAAACTGCCTGCTGTATAATGCCAGCCAGCTTATTATTGCACACAATCATCCATCTGGCAACAAAACGGCCAGCGAGGCAGACAAAAAGATCACCCAAAGACTTAACGAAGCCGCTAAACTGATGGATATTTTACTACTCGATCACGTTATCATTGCAGGCAACGAATACCTGAGCATGAGCGACGAAGGATTAATATAGGACCACTAAATTTGCAAACCATGAGGATCATCACGTACAACGTAAACGGCATCCGCGCTGCAGTAAAAAAGGGCTTCATAGACTGGCTGAAAACAGACCCTGCCGATATTATATGCCTGCAGGAAATCAAAGCCAACAAAGAAGATGTGCCCGAAGAAGATATAAGATCTGCGGGCTACGATATATACTCCTACTCGGCTCAGAAGAAGGGCTATAGCGGTGTGGCTGTGCTTACCAAGATAAAACCCGATAAGGTGGAATATGGCAATGGCATTATGCAAAGCGATGCCGAAGGCCGCGTCATACGCCTCGATTTTGGAGATATAACCCTTGTTAATGCCTATTTCCCCAGCGGCACCAGCGGCGAGGAGCGCCAGGGGTACAAATACCAGTGGCTTGATGAATTCTTTGACTATATAGGCAAGCTGCGAGCCAAACGTAAGAAGCTCATCATCTGCGGCGATTACAATATTTGCCACAAGGCTATAGATATACACGACCCCGTAAGGAACAAGAACTACACCGGCTTCCTGCCCGAAGAAAGGGCGTGGATGGACAAACTGTTCGAGAACGGCTTTGTGGATAGCTTCCGCCAGTTCAATAAAGAGCCGCACCAATATACCTGGTGGAGCCAGTTTGCAGGCGCACGTGCCAATAACAAGGGTTGGCGCATCGATTACATCAATGTTACAGAGCCATTGAAAAAATCATTAAAACATGCCGAGATATATCCCCACATCAAGCACTCCGATCACTGCCCTGTATTCCTGGAATTAGAGGCGTAGAAGAGAAAAAGCATTCGAGCAGAACATAGCCGACGGTTTTAACCGTGGGTTTTAATACAGGTAAGATTTGGAACGGTTTTAAACGTTACCCCACGCTATTCAGGATAAATACTTCAACGCCTCCACCTTATCCCTGTGTAGCTGTTCTACCAGCGTTTCCAGCGAATCGAACTTTTGTTCGTCCCGCAACTTTTTGATGAAGGTGATCTCCAGCTCAGAGTCGTAAATGTCCTGGTCAAAATGGAATAGATTGGCCTCTATTTTTACTTCCTTTTTATCGGTAACAGTAGGGTTGTAGCCTATGCTCATCATCCCGTTATAGACCGTTTGTGCGTGCTTTGCCTTTATAGCATAGATGCCCATTTGCGGTATCAGTTGGTCTGTGTCCTGTGGTCGCAGGTTGGCGGTGGGGTAGCCAAGTGTGCGGCCCAGTTTGTTGCCATGCACCACTGTGCCTTTAAGCGAGTAGTGGCGGCCCAGCATATGGCTGGCTTCTTCCACACGGCCCTCGGTAAGTGCCAGGCGTATACGGGTAGAGCTGATTGTCGCTTCATCTATCAGTTGCACCGGTATCTCAGTTATCTTGTAGCCGTGTACCGGAGCATACAGCTTCAATAAGTTGATGTCCCCTTTGCGGTCGTGCCCGAAACGGTGGTCGTAACCGATGACTATGCTGTATGGATGAAACACATTGACCAGGAACTGCTCTATATATTCTGTGGCCGATAGGCCGGCGAATGCTTTGGTAAAGGGTACTACCACCACATGGTCTATGCCTGCTGCGGTTATCAGTTCCAGTTTCTCCTGTAGCGGGGTGATGATGCCCAACTGCTGGTCCGGGAACAGCAGCTTGCGGGGGTGCGGCTCAAAGGTCAGCAGCACACTTTCTCCATTCGCCTGCCTTGCGTGGGCCACTACCTCCTGTAGTATGGTCCGGTGTCCTTTGTGCACGCCATCAAATGTGCCCACGGTAACGACGGCATTCTTAAAGGCAGGCAGGCTGGTTATATCAGTGAATATGGCCATGAAAAAGTGGCGCAAAGGTAGTGTATTTCCATTGGCCGCATAGTTGGCGCGAAACAACAATTATACCCTATTTTTACACCTTCTATGCCAAACCTGTATATCATTGCCGGGTGCAACGGAGCGGGCAAAACCACCGCCAGCCTCACCATGCTGCCGGAGATACTGGACTGCAGGGAGTTTGTAAATGCCGACAACATTGCCGCGGGCATATCGCCCTTCAATGTGGAGGCTGTGGCCATAGAGGCGGGCCGCA
Organism: uncultured Bacteroidota bacterium; assembly: GCA_903906615.1. Taxonomy (GTDB): domain Bacteria; phylum Bacteroidota; class Bacteroidia; order Chitinophagales; family Chitinophagaceae; genus Nemorincola. The sequence continues at coordinate 3,965 of CAIVKT010000045.1, forward strand.
TCATGCTGCAACGCATAGACGAGCTGCTGGCCCACGGTGCCGACTTCGCCATAGAAACCACCCTGGCCACCCGTAGCTATGTGGCATTGGTGCATAAAGCTAAAGAAGCGGGATACAAGGTGACGCTCATCTATATTTGGCTCAATAGCCCCGCACTGGCCCTGAAGAGGGTAGCCAAGCGGGTAATGAACGGAGGGCATAATATACCGGATGATGTGGTGCATAGAAGGTATTATAGGGGAATAAAGAATCTATTTGAATTATTTCTTAATATATGTGATGCCTGGGTGATCGCAGATAACTCATTGGATGAGCTACAGTTTATAGCCCGCAAAGAAAAAGTTGAAAGTATTATTGAAAATAACGACCTTTGGGAGGTAATAAACAAGCAGGTTTATGATAAATAGCCACAAACAGGATAATGTTGAGTTGCTTAATAAGATCAAATCAGGCCTAAGGCTTGCTTATCACAATCTATATCTTCAAAAAGCCGCAAACAACGAAACTGTTGTGATCAGTGTGAACGGCGAAATAAAAGAAGTACCAGCACGCGACCTATTGAAAAACTACAAACAGCACTAAGTTTTTCTGCCTTCTCCTTACTTTCAGTGGTCATTGAAAACTACGACCTTTGGTCTACAATTAACAAACAGGTATATGAGCGTTAAGCAGGAGCATATTGACCTTTATAAGAAAATTGAAGCCGGGTTAAAGCTTGCCTACCACAAGCTGTACCTGCAAAAAGCAGCCAACAACGAAACAGTTGTGGTAAGCATCAACGGTGAAATAAAGCATGTACCCGCCCGCGAATTACTAAAAGAACAAGAAAAGCACTAAGTTTTTA
>CAIVKT010000046.1 GCA_903906615.1 uncultured Bacteroidota bacterium
ACGCTGAACACGAAAATAACGTTTATTTTTTTATTTGACCTCATTTTCGACATTTTTGATAGCATACAAAAATAGAAAATGAATGCTACTCCAATAAAAATAAATGGCAAGAAATATGTCCTTATAGCAGAAGAAGATTATCGGAATCTATTGCAAGACATTAAAGACCTAAGCAAAGTTTTGAAACGCCAGTCTGAAAGAGAAATGGAGGCTCGCGCATTCTTTAAAATGATAGAGGGAAAATGAAACGCAAAAGTAAACGGTTGAAACCGTTATGACCTTATTCTTTTAAAAACCCACGGTTGAAACCGTGGGCTATGTTACAATACAAGAATTTCAAATTAAAGGGAAGCTCCGGAACAACGTCCCGCCTTTTCTGCGGGAGGGGTTGGGGGTTTACACCGCAAAGCTCTCGCCACATCCGCAGCTACGGCTGGCGTTGGGGTTGCTGAAGTGAAAGCCTTTGCCATTGAGGCCATCGGAAAAATCGAGGGTGGTATCGCAGAGGTACAGGAAACTCTTGAGGTCGGTGACCACCTTCACGCCCTGGTCTTCAAAAACCTGGTCGCGGGGCTGTGCCTCGTTATCAAAATCGAGCTTGTACGACAAGCCGGAGCATCCGCCCCCCACTACACTCACACGAAGAAAGTAATCGTCGGTCAACTGAGATTCTTTTCTCAGCTGTTCCACTTTTTCCTTCGCTTTATCACTTACGTAAATCATTGTGTTTATTATTTTTAGTATTTAGTCTTTAGTACATAGTAGATAGCCGGGAAACATTCACGACTATCTACTAAATACCATCTACCGTCTACTATTCCAAAGAACAATTGAGCCATTGAGCTATTGCGTCATTGAGCCATTATTCTTAGTGTGCTTTCTTTTCTTCTACCAGTTCCGGCAGGCCGTTCTTTACACGGTAGTCGTTGATAGCCGCCTTGATAGCGTCTTCGGCGAGTACCGAGCAGTGAATTTTTACCGGTGGCAGGTTCAGTTCTTCCACTATATCCATATTGTCTATGGCCATAGCCTGGTCTACTGTTTTGCCTTTCAGCCATTCTGTAGCCAGTGATGAAGAAGCGATAGCAGAGCCGCAGCCAAAGGTTTTGAACTTTGCATCACGGATCACGCCGCTTACTTCGTCCACCTCTATCTGCAGGCGCATCACATCGCCGCACTCAGGAGCGCCTACGAGGCCGGTGCCTACATTGTTCTTTGATTTATCCAGCGTACCCACGTTCTTGGGGTTTGCGTAATGGTCTATAACTTTATCTGAGTATGCCATGATGTTTAATTTTACAATTTGGGAATGTGCAATTGTGCAAATTCCTCCGTTTTAATAAATATACTTTCTAACCTTCAATTTTCACATTCCCCCACATTTTCACATTGCGCACATTCCCTTAATGGTGCGCCCACTCTATCTTATCGAGGTCTATGCCTTCCTGGAACATTTCCCAAAGGGGGCTCATCTCGCGCAGCTTCAGCACTGTTTCTTTTACAGCAGCGATGGTATAATCTACCTGCTCTTCGGTAGTGAAGCGGCCAAGGCCGAAACGCAGTGAGCTATGTGCGAGGTCATCGCCCAGGCCCAGCGCCTTCAGTACATACGATGGCTCCAGCGATGCCGATGTACATGCCGAACCGCTCGATAATGCTATGTTCTTATTAAAGCCCATCATCAGGCCTTCTCCTTCCACATACTTAAAAGAGATGTTGGCAGTGTGTGGCAGGCGATGCTCGGGAGTGCCGTTCACATATGCTTCTTCGAGCACCAGCAAGCCTTGTTCCAGCTTGTCGCGGAGCTTGCTGAGGCGTTTTGATTCTGCTTCCATTTCGTTCATGCACAGCTCACATGCTTTGCCGAAGCCTACTATCGCAGGCACATTCAGCGTGCCGCTGCGCATACCGCGCTCGTGGCCGCCGCCGTCCATTTGTGAGGTCACTTTTACCCTTGGGTTCTTGCGGCGTACATACAATGCGCCAACACCCTTAGGGCCATACATTTTGTGCGCGCTGAAGGCCATCAGGTCTATACCATCGGCATTCACATCCACGGGCACCTTGCCTACAGCCTGTGTGCCATCGGTGAAGAATAGTACACCATGCTTGCGGGCGATCTGGCTGATCTCGCGGATGGGCTGTATCACGCCGGTCTCGTTATTGCCATACATAATGGCAATGAGTATTGTCTTAGGTGTTATTGCTTTTTCCAGGTCGGCAAGGTCTACGAGGCCATCAGCCTGCACAGGCAGGTAGGTAACATGGCCGCCTATTGTTTCTATATGCTTGCAGGTATCCAGCACAGCTTTATGCTCGGTGGTGCAGGTGATAATGTGGTCACCTTTAGAGGCATACATTTCATATATACCCTTTATAGCAAGGTTATCGGCCTCGGTAGCGCCCGATGTGAAGATGATCTCTTTAGGGTCGGCTCCTATCAGTTTTGCCACCTGCTCACGTGCATAGTCCACAGCCTCTTCGGCTACCCAGCCGAAAGAGTGGTTGCGGCTGGCTGCGTTGCCAAATTTCTCCGTAAAATACGGTATCATCGCATCCAGCACGCGCGGATCCATCGGCGTGGTGGCATTATTATCAAGGTAGATCGGTAAATTCAGTTCCATACTTTAATACTTACTCAGTAGATTTACTGCAAATTTACGACAAAACAAGCTACTTTAAGGTTTTCATCCCATTGTAGCTTTATATGTACCCATCATTAAAAATTATACATGTATGCTTAAAATAGAACATATAGGGATCGCCATTAAAGAATTGAGCGCTTCGGTGCCTTTATTTGAGCAATTGCTGAATACGCCCTGCTATAAAACCGAATCTGTAGCCAGCGAAGGGGTAAATACAGCCTTTTTTCAGACGGGCGAAGCCAAAATAGAGCTTCTGGAGGCCAGCCGCGAAGACAGCCCGATCGCTAAATTTATTGTTAAAAAAGGAGAGGGCATCCACCATATAGCCTTTGAGGTAGAAAATATAGAGGCAGAAATGAAGCGGTTATCTGCCCTCGGGTTCGAATTGCTCAATGACACACCGAAGAACGGGGCTGATAATAAACTGGTGTGCTTCCTGCATCCCAAAACAACTAATGGGGTACTCATAGAGCTGTGCCAGGAAAAGAAATGAGGTAAGGAGTGCAGGTGTGCCACACTTTTGAAGTGTGGCACACCTATGATTATTGTTCTACAACCACATGAAATACCATAACACCCGCCGCAGTATGCACGCTTACAAGGTACATGCCGTGGGCTACAGACTTACCCAGTTGCACCTGTGCATCCAGCATACCATTGCTGACAATGGCAACTGAGCGGTATACCTGCTGGCCAAGTAAGTCGGTCACTACAATGTTTACTTCTTCATCAGTGTTGCCAATAGCGCCTTTTATAGTAAATGCCCCATTGTTCGGATTGGGGTAAACAGCTAATTCTTCTTTAGGAGCCAGTGATTTTATCCCAACATTATTGTACACTACTATACCCTCTTTATTGGAGAATGCAGTATTGCCACCACATACACCGCTGCTTATAACCACACAAGTAACAGTATCGCCATCGTTAAAGGTAGTTGCCGTATAGCTGCTATCGGTAGCGCCGGGTATCACTACACCATTGAGTATCCATTGATAGTTTGGGTTGTCGCCGCCATTACTTACCGTAGCCGTTAATGTTTTGGTTGCGCCTGTTAATATTGTTCCCGGCGGGGTTGCTGTAATTACAACAACCGGTATCACCTGAGGGTTCACGGTCATCGTTACCGTGTTGCTCGTTACGCTTGCAGGCACCGCGCACTGCGCATTGCTGGTGAGCATTGCGGTTACCACGTCGCCGTTGGCAGGTATGTAGCTATACGCACTGCTGAATACTGTTGCGCCACCATTTACCCTCCATATATAAGCAGGCGCTGTGCCACCGTTAGTGATCACCGATGCAAAATAAGCTAATGAACCCGCGCACAGCGTGTCTGTAGTCGCACTGATACTTATTGTGGGTGTTACATCCGCATTTACGGTCACCGTTTTAGTTGTTGCT
>CAIVKT010000047.1 GCA_903906615.1 uncultured Bacteroidota bacterium
CACATTTTATTATGAAATTACCTATTATATTTAAGGTTAACAACCTCATTTATGCTAAGATCTTTCCTTTCAATAGTGGCTTTGTGCGGTATGTCTTGCGCGTGGGCGCAAAAAGGCGCGCCGCGTAGTGCGTGGCTGCCTAAGAATGTTGATTCGATCTATAAAGGAACAGCCTTTGTACCCTTTGATGTGGTGACATTGGAGGGCAGGCACATTACCAATGCAGATTGTAAAGGCAAAGTGGTGTTCCTGGACTTCTGGTTTGAGGGATGTAGCGGTTGCAGGGGCGACTTTGACAAACTAAATACCCTGTACGACAGCCTGAAAAATGACCCTTCGTATGTATTCCTGTCCGTAACGTTTGATGCGCCGGAAACAATACCTGCTTTCCTGAAACAATACAACCTCCGTTATCCTGTAGCCACAACAATCGAACCTGCCATACGGGAAATGAATTACGACCAGGGTTTCCCCTCAAAAGCGATCATAGATAAGGAAGGAAAAATAGCCTACATGGGCATGCAGTATTTTCCCGCATATGAACGCATACCCGGCATCATGCGTAGCTTAAAGAACCATTAATGACGATCAGGGCTTTGTCTGCATTATATCATCTATCTCCTTCAATATTTCAGGTGTCAATTTCGGGTATACCTCCAGCGCCTGTAGGTTTTCTATAAGCTGCTGCTCTTTGGTAGCGCCAAGTATAGCCGTAGTTACGCGCGGGTTGCTGATGCACCAGGCTATGGATAATGTAGCCAGCGAAGTACCCAGCTCATCAGCCACTTTTTGCAGCTTCTTTACCTTTTCGATCTTATCGGCCTGCATCATGCGGTCTTTCAGCCAGGTGTAGTTTTCGAGCGCCATCCTGGAACCTTCGGGGATGCCGTTATTGTACTTGCCGGTAAGCAGGCCCGATGCCAGGGGGCTCCATATCGTTGTACCCATACCCGTGGCGCTGAAAACGGGCAGGTAATCTTTTTCAATCTTCGTACGCTCAAAGAGATTGTATTGCGGCTGCTCCACAGCAGGCCCCACAAGTCCCCGTTCTTTTGCCACCCGGTGCGCCTCCTGTATGTATGCGGCGTCCCACTCACTGGTACCCCAGTAGAGTATCTTGCCTTGCTGCAGCAGTATATTCATGGTCACTACTACCTCTTCTATAGGTGTTTCAGGATCATGGCGATGGCAATAGAAAATATCGAGATAGTCTGCCTGCAAACGGCTCAATGCTCCGTGGCAGGCCTCCATGATGTGCTTGCGGCTGAGGCCGTGCTGGTTGGGTTTGTTGTCCTTGCCATGCAGGCCAAAGAATACTTTGCTGGAGATACAATAAGAAGTGCGGTCCCATTTCTTGCGGCCCAGTACACGGCCCATCAGTTCTTCCGATTTGCCGCCTTCATAGGCTTCGGCATTGTCGAAAAAGTTGATACCGTTGTCGTAAGCGAGGCCCATCAGGCGGTCCGAAGCACTATCGTCCACCTGTTTGGAGAAGGTTACCCATGAGCCATACGAGAGCAGGCTGAGCTGCAAACCTGTGTTTCCCATTCTTCTGTATTCCATAGTGCTGATGTTTTACGAGGTTGGATAATTTTTATTATATCATATACACTACCAACCCATCGCGCAGCTTGGGTTCAAACCAGGTGCTTTTTGGGGGCATTACGTTGCCGCTGTCGGCTATGTCGAAGAGCTGCTGTATGCTTACGGGGTATAGCGAGAAGGCAACAGCTGCTTCTTTGTTCGTCACTTTTTTTTCGAGGGCAGCCATACCGCGTATGCCGCCCACAAAGTCTATGCGCTTATCTACACGAGGGTCTTTGATCTTTAATAATCTATCCAGCACATTGTCCTGCAGTATAGTTACATCCAGCACGCCTATTGGGTCCGTTGTATAGCTGCCTTCTTTGGCTATGAGCCTGTACCAGCCATCATCAAGGAACATACCAAATTCGTGTGGCTGCGTGGGTTTTACAGGCACTGTACCGGTGCGGGTAATGGTAAAATCTTTTTCAAGCGCCTGCACAAATTCCTGGTGTACCATACCATTGAGGTCTTTGGCCACGCGATTATAGTCCATGATCTTCAGCTGGCTGGCCGGGAAGATGCAGGTGATAAAGTAATTGAATGCTTCTTCACCACTCACCGAGTAGCCGTTCTCCCTGCGCTCGGCGCATACCTTGGCGGCAGATGCCGCGCGGTGATGCCCATCGGCAATATAAGTACACGGTACATCCTGCGAGAAGTAGCGGGTGATGCTGGCCACCTTGGCGTAATCATCGATCACCCACAGTATGTGCCTGATGCCGTCTGAAGCGGTAAAGTCATTCTCCGGCTGGTGTGCTTGCTTCCATTCACTGATCACGCGCTCCACGCTTTCGCAGTCGTTGTAAGCGAGGAATACCACGCCCGTTTGCGCGCCGGTAGCAGATATGTGGTTGATGCGGTCCAGCTCTTTTTCCGGGCGGGTAAATTCGTGCTTCTTAATGATGCCGTTGTTGTAATCGTCTATAGACGAGCCGCAGATCAGGCCCGTCTGCGAGCGGCCATCCATCACCAGTTCATAGATGTAGTAGCAGGGTTCCTTGTCCTGCACCAGTATGCCGTCTGCTATCATAGCATCCAGGTTTTCTTTAGCTTTGTCATACACCAGTTGGCTATGCACATCCACGTTCTCTGTGAGGTCTATCTCCGAGCGGGTAACGTGGTAGAAGTTGTACGGGTCTTTCCTGAATTCGCGCGCTTCGGCTACACTCACCACATCGTAGGGTAATGTTGCCACTGAAGCAGCTAATTCTTTGGTAGGGCGTAGGCCCTTGAACGGGGTTATTTTTGCCATGTACTAGTTTGTATTTTACTGATCGCCCCCAGACTCTTACCGCACAAATTAAATGTTGTTGAACTGTAGTAGTTACGGTTAATAAACATCCCCCATACCCCCCTTCGCCAACGCTCAAACCCACGCTTCAAGGGGGAATTTCCATCGCGAGTATAAAAGGATAGCGGGCTATAATTAAACTGCCTGCGCCTCAAACTCGGCCATTACCGCTACCAGGCGCTCCACAGATGAAAGCTCTATGGCGTTGTATAAAGAAGCCCTGAAACCGCCAGCAAGTCTATGTCCCTTGATGCCGGTGATGTCGTTAGCCTCGCACAACTCCAGGAAAGCTTTTTCCTGCTTTGCATTAGTAGCGGTAAAGCATACATTCATGCGGCTGCGCTGTGTTTTGTCTTTCACATGCGGCACAAATACTTTGCTGCTATCCAGCGCATCGTACAGCAGCTTTGCTTTTGCTTTGTTTTCCTTCTCAATGGCGGCAATACCCTTTTCCTTGATCCACCTGAGCGTGAGCAGGGATACATACACACCAAACACATTGGCTGTGTTGAGTATGGAGTTTTCCTTTACCTGGGCCTTGTAGCTGAGCATAGGCGGCATATCAGCCTTGGCCTTATCCAGGAAGTCTTTACGGATAACGACCAGTGTGGTTCCCGCCGCGCCCAGGTTCTTCTGCGCTGCCGCATAGAACATAGCGTATTTGGAATAATCCCTTTTGCCGCTGAAAATATCGCTGCTCATATCAGCCACCAATGGCGCTGATGAGTCGCCTATTGTTTGCCACTGCGTACCATAGATGGTATTGTTGGTAGTGAGGTGCAGGTAAGGAAGTGACGCAGGTATCTTCTTAGGCCATTCGGGCAGGTGGTTGTAGTTGCCTTCTTTTGAGGAAGCCAATACTTCCGCCTTGCCATAATGTGTGGCGTATTTCTGCGCCTCATCAGCCCAATGGCCTGTGTCGAGGTAGCCTGCGCCAACCTTGGCATCCAGGAAGTTCATGGGCAGCATACAGAACTGCAGTCGGCCTCCGCCCTGCATCCACACCACATCGTAGTCGCTGCCGATGCCGCATAACTGCTTCACCAGTGTCTTGCTCTCCTCCACGATGTCTAAAAATTCTTTGCTGCGGTGGGATAGTTCCAGGATAGATGACCCTGTGCTTCCGAATCTCTTCACGGCCTTTGAAGCCTCATGCAACACTTCGGCCGGCATCTCCGCCGGTCCGGCATTAAAATTGATCTGTCTTTTCATGGTTTTGTTCGTCTTCTACAGTCGTGATACCGCCGCTTACAGCAAATTTCATTGCCTCGCCCGCGGTCATATCTTTTACCGGTTTTACATTTTTAGCATCGGTCACAATTACCCATCCGGATATGGCATAAGCATGTGGCATGTATACAGCTACTTTATCGCGCATGCCAAAATGCCCCATATCCCGCTGGGTCATAAAACCAATGCGCCAAATTTCGGGGTTAATATTGACACATACCCACACAGGCTTGTTAAATCGCTTTTTGTCACCAACAAATGACTTAATAACATCACGAACAGAAGAATAAATGTATTTCACCCCCGGTGTATGCTCCATGAGGTATGCAAATGAGTCGAACAGCCATTTGCCTATAAAGAAACGTGTGCCGAGATAACCTACTATGGTGACCACCACAATAATGAGCAGGAACCCGACCCCACGCGGCACTACAGGCACCAGGTTATCAACCCCGGTAAATACAGAATACAACACATAGGCAGTAATGGCTATAGGACTCAGCAGCAAGAGCCCTTGCAGGAATGACCTTAATAGTATAGCCGTTATGCGTCGCATGGGCGCAAATATACATAAAACAGCAATTGCAGCCGTAGAAAGCCTGAGGGTTTTGGCTTTCCGCTATATTTGCCACCTGTTTATGCGCAGTATGGTAAAGTTTGGTATTTGTAAGCAGTTGAGCATATTTGTTCTGCTGGCTTTACTATGCCCTTTTTGCTGTCCAGCGCAGCAAGCGCCATTTTCGGGTTTTGGTATTGAGGCCAATGAATTTGCCGGCAAAGTATTTAAGCACGAGCCGAAATTCACACTGCCCATACCCGCCCTTTCTACAGCCACCGATATCAACCTGGTGCTGCACACCTATGGCCTCAAGCCCTGGGAACAGCGCACCCACTACCCCACTATAGGCTTTGCTTTCGTGTACATCAATTATGGCATGGATGCCGTGTATGGCAGGTGCTATGGTATGTACCCCAATATCACCCTGCCGGTCATCAGCCGCCGCAACTGGGAGTGGACCATCAGGCTGGGCGAGGGATTGAGCTATGTGAGCAGAACGTTTCAGCGCACAGCACCCGTGGATACTATTAATGTAGCCATAGGCACACACATCAATGGCATCACCACCTTTATGACCGACCTGCGCTACCATGTAAGCGACCACTGGTATGTGCAGCTGGGCGCGGGCGCTACCCATATCTCCGATGCCTCCTATGGCAAGCCCAACCTCGGCATTAATGTGGCCGGGGCGCATGTGGGTGTTCGGTACTTCCCCATTACTTCAAAGCCCGTGCGCATACACGATACGCTGCCACGCCTCAGTAACAGGTGGCTGGCAGAAGCCCGCCTGAGCATGGCCATGACCGCCCGCAATACCAATGGCGGGCCGCTATACCCCGTATATATAGCGAGCGTATATGCCAGCAGGCGGTGGCACAATACCTATAAGTATTTTGCGGGAGCCGACTATTACTACCACGAGGATATATATGCTTACCTGCGCAATACCGGGCTGGCTGCGGGGCATGAGGTGGCTAACTCGTACCAGGCAGCCGTATTTGCAGGCAATGAGTTCCTGCTGGGCAGGTTCGGCATTGTACTGCAAATGGGTGCCTACCTGCACCAGACCTATATAAAACTGGACCCCGTTTATGAAAAAGTAGGCGGGCAATACTATATCGTGCAGAAGGAGCATGGCCCTGCAAAAGAGCTTTTCCTTTCCGTATTCCTGAAAACGCACCAAACGGTGGCTGAACTGGCAGAATTTGGTGTGGGAGTAGGGTTTTAGGCAACAGCCCCTACCCTAAAGGGCGGCATTATTTATTCCCAAAGTCCGCCACGCCTGTTCTCAAAGGTGCGGGACACCTACCTGCACAATAGGGGTAAGCACGCTTTCGGTTGTCTATTCTTAAACAAGCAAGCTGAACTCGTTATCTTTATCATATCAAGCAACCTATCCTTTGGCTACACCCACGGCAGATATACCCTTGAGCGCTGCCGGTAATGCGGCGTTGTTCAAGTCGATTTTTAAGGACCATTTTAAGGGCCTGCATGGCTACGCCTGCTCTATAGTGAAGGATGAGGCCACCGCCGAAGAAATGGTGCAGAATGTGTTCCTGAAACTTTGGGAGCGCAAGGAGCAGATAGAGATACAGCAGTCGGCAACGGCGTACCTGTACCGGTCTGTCTATTACGAATGCCTCAATTATCTAAAACATGCCAAAGTAAGATCGGCACACCAGGCGCGGGTAACCCATCATTTTAGTGAAGAGCAGCCCGCAGTGGATAATGCTGCCGTCAAAGAGCTGCAATTAAAGATACACGAGGCGCTGAAGGAACTGCCGGAGCAGTGCCGCACCGTCTTCCAGATGAGCAGGTACGAAGACCTGAAATATAAGAGCATTGCAGATAAACTGGGCATATCTGTAAAAACGGTGGAGAACCACATTGGCAAGGCTTTGCGCATATTGCGCACCAAGCTGGCTGATGTGTTGCCGCTGATATTGATCGCCGTGTTAATGAGTACGAAAAACTAAGTGTTATGAAACAGGAACAGGATAACATCATAGACGGGCTGCTGGGCAAGTACCTGGCAGGCGAGGCAACTGATGCCGAGAAAGAAACCGTGCAGCAGTGGCTGAATGAAAGCAAAGCAAACAAAGAATATTATAACGACCTGAAACTCATCTGGTCGCAAAGCAGGCTGGCCGCGCCGCAAAGCACGGTTGATGAACATGAGGCGTGGCAAAGGTTCAGCGCATTAACACAAACGCAGCGCAAGGTGGTGACCCTACCCGCACGTCCTTCTTATACGTGGCTTAAGGCAGCGGCGATATTATTGTTGCTGGCAGGTGGCGGGTATATGGCTTACAACTTCTCTACACAAAATAAAGAACAGGTAGCTATTACAGTGCCTGCCCATACTCCTGCAAGGGATACCGCCATAACGGCCACGCAACCCGCGCCTGTAGCAGCTATAGCAGATACGGAGATAAAAGAGATACCTGCTTATAAAAAGAATAATGCAGTAGTACGTTCGTTTGCGATGAGCAAAACGCACGACCGTTTTTTAGATAGGCAAGAGCAGGATATAACTTTACAAAAGCGCCACAAAGGGATGATCTTTTCGCAGCGCCGCCATTCTATGGGCTACAACAACAGCCCCATGGCCGATGACGACCTTAATACCAACGACTTTGTGTGCAATACCACCAAATGCCCGCTGGAAATATGTATTACGCAAACGCTGCAATGCGGTGTCAACAAGCCTTCCACAGCCTCTACATGCAGCATCATAGAGCCCGACCAATCGGGCCAGCTCTGCTATAAGGACACCAATAAAACAGACAGAAACTGCGCGCTTACAGTTGATCAGATCACTATTAAAAAGATCTCTACCGGTGAGACCATCCTGCTTACGGCCGACTCAAAGCCATCTACTGCGTGGCAGGTATTCAACTACATCACCGGCAAAGAGAAAGGCGATATACTGGCCGGTAATTTCCAGGACGACTGCGGCGAACAGCCTAATGAACACGGGCTTAGGATAGACAATCTTTTTGGCGATCTGCGGTTGCAATAAGACTATTTTCCCTTCTTGTGGTATCTTATGACAACAGTTGCATTTAAATAATACCAATACCATTGACGGTATTGACTTTCAGCGTATTCCACAGGTTATACAGAACGTGTGGATAACGTGCATTTTTTATTGTTTCAAAGCTATAATTAAGTTATCTTTGTAGAGTAAATATTAGATTGATATTTAACGGGTTGACCATAGTTAGAAAATGGTATTTAAACCCTTCTTCAAGGATCCATAAAGCACGGTTTTTTTATAGCATGAGTACTGAAAACGAAGTTTTACAAATACCCGCCGAATATGGCGCGGATAGCATACAAGTATTGGAAGGCCTGGAAGCGGTGCGCAAGCGCCCGGCGATGTACATCGGTGATATAGGCGTAAAGGGACTGCACCACCTGGTGTATGAAGTAGTGGATAACTCCATTGACGAAGCCCTGGCCGGTTATTGCACACACATCACCGTTACCATACACGAAGACAACTCCATCAGTGTAATAGATGATGGCCGTGGTATACCTACGGGCATCAACACCAAGGAAGGCCGCTCGGCGCTGGAAGTCGTAATGACCGTACTGCATGCCGGTGGCAAGTTCGATAAAGACAGCTACAAGGTATCGGGCGGGCTGCACGGTGTGGGCGTCAGCTGTGTGAACGCGCTGAGCGAGCACCTGCACACCACTGTATACCGCGAAGGAAAGATATTTGAACAGGAGTACCAGATGGGTATCCCCATGTACCCAGTACGCGAGATAGGCGTTACCGACAAGCGCGGCACTATGCAGCACTTCAAGCCGGACAGCACTATCTTTAAAGATACGGTGTACAAACGCGAGATACTCGCAGGCCGCCTGCGTGAGCTCAGTTACCTGAACAAGGGTGTGCGCATCATACTCATAGACTCCCGCGAAATGACCGAGGAAGGCCAGTTGCCTACCGAAACGTTTTACAGCGAAGGGGGCATAGTAGAATTCGTGCAAATGCTGGACAGGGCTGGTAAGAGGGAACCCTTGCTGCCTTTCCCGATATTTGTAGAAACGCACGATAAGGAATCTAACGTAGCCGTGGATGTGGCCCTCTCTTACAATACTTCTTATAATGAGCATATCTTCTCATACGTAAATAACATCAACACCATAGAAGGCGGCACACACGTGGCAGGTTTCCGCCGCGCCATCACCCGTGTGTTCAAATCTTATGGCGATAAGAACAAGCTATTTGAACGCGCAAAGGTGGAGATCACCGGCGATGACTTCCGTGAGGGTCTCAGCGCCATTATCTCGGTGAAAGTTCCGGAGCCACAATTTGAAGGCCAGACCAAGACCAAGCTGGGCAATAATGATGTAATGGGCGTGGTAGATGTATGCGTGAGCCGTGTACTGGAATCCTACCTCGAAGAACACCCCAAAGAAGCCAAGGTGATCATTGATAAAGTGATCATAGCAGCACAGGCACGTGCGGCAGCACGCAAAGCACGCGAGATGGTGCAGCGCAAAAGCATACTCACCGGTGGTGGCATGCCAGGCAAGCTGGCCGATTGCTCGGAGCGCGATCCTGAAAAATGTGAGCTGTACCTTGTCGAAGGAGATTCGGCGGGTGGAACAGCCAAGCAGGGCCGCGACCGCAGCTACCAGGCTATACTGCCACTGAGGGGTAAGATACTGAACGTAGAAAAAGCACAGGAATACCGCATATACGAGAACGAGGAAATCAAGAACATGTTTACCGCCCTCGGCGTAAGCGTAGGCACCCCGGAAGACCCTAAAGCGCTGAATCTCACCAAGCTCCGTTACCACAAGATCATCATCATGACGGATGCCGATGTGGATGGATCGCACATTGCCACGCTCATTCTCACGTTCTTCTTCAGGTATATGAAGGAACTGGTGATGCAGGGCTATGTGTATCTTGCGCAGCCGCCGTTATACCTCATCAAAAAAGGCAAGGAAGAGACCTATGCCTGGACAGAAGAAGACCGCAAAGCAGCCATAATGAAGCTGGCCAATGGCAAAGAAGACTCAGTGAATATACAACGCTACAAGGGCCTTGGAGAGATGAACGCAGAGCAACTGTGGTCTACCACCATGAACCCGGATACGCGTACACTGAAGAGTGTGGCTATAGAAAGCATGAGCTATGCCGATGAGATCTTCTCTATGTTGATGGGCGATGAGGTACCACCGCGCCGCCAGTTCATAGAATCTCATGCCAAGTACGCCAAGATAGACATCTAATCAATAAGCAAAACATAACAGAGTAGAAGCGGCCCATGAAGGGCCGCTTTTTTAACACCACATTTTTTATAAAAACAAAAGAGATGGAATTAAAACCAACATGGCACCAGCTGCACAAAGAATCATTAGGCTTCGGTCAAAGGCTGGCAGACAGCGTAGCCAACGGCATGGGTTCGTGGTCATTTATCATTATCCAATCTATCATAGTAATACTATGGATGGCGCTAAACGTGGTGGGCTTTGTAATGCACTGGGATCCCTATCCCTTCATATTGCTCAATCTTGTTTTCTCCACGCAGGCAGCCTATGCCGCGCCCATCATCATGATGGCGCAAAACAGGCAGAGTGAAAGAGACCGCATACAGGCGCAGGCAGATTACCAGACCAACCTGGATGCGAAGAAAGAAATAGAAGCCCTGCAGCTAAAACTGAACGCCCTGGAAACAGAGAAGCTGGATAAGATCATAGCGATGCTGGCGGAGCTGAAAAAAGGCGCTTAATACTTAGCCCTTATCTCCTTCACCTGGTCCGGGGTAATTACAGCGCCTGTGTTGCCAAAGTTGGTGTAGACATAGGTAAGTACCGCTGCCACTTCATCGTCAGAAAGCTGTTGCGGGGGCATCATATTGCTGTATTTGTCGCCGTTCACGGTTATTTCGCTGCTGCTGCCTTTTACCACCATTTTAATAGCTTGCTCATGGTTGGCCAGGTAATCAGCTTTTGCAAGCGGGGGAAAGGAGCCCGGCACACCTTGGCCGTTGGCCATATGGCAGGTACTGCAATTATTTTTGTATATTGTTTCGCCGGCGGGGGCAGCCTTGGCTGTATTTGCGCTTCCGCTATCCGGTGTTGTATTGTTGCCGCAGGAAGTTACAGATAGTGCAATAGCAGCAAGCAGCATGGTGCAAAGGTTTTTCATAGTATACGCTTTATAGAAAGGCAATACAAAAGAACAAAAAAAAGTGGTGCGCCTCTTTAATCGGGGATTAAAAAAATGGCAGATCAAGTTGTTATTTTGCCCTTTATAAATAATAGGTGGTGTCACAATTTTAAAATTGCAAGTAAGTTTTATACATTCGTAGCGTAAATCAGTAAATTTATGAAATATATTTATCTTTCAACTTTGTTATTGCTCGCCGGTTTCTCCTCTTTTGCCACCGGGGCTATATCAGGTTCCTTGTCGGTATGTGCAGGAAGCACTACTACCTTAACAGACACTACGGCAGGCGGTACCTGGTACAGCCTCAACACAGCTGTAGCTACCGTCAATCCTTCCACAGGTGTGGTTTCAGGTGTTTCTGCCGGTACAGCAACTATCAGTTATGATCTTGGCTTAGGCGGTGCCGATACCATAGTAGTCACCGTAAACGCCATGCCGAACGCCATTACAGGCACTACAACAGTATGTGCTGCCGGCACCGATACCTTATCCGCAACACCATCGGGCGGCAGGTGGGGCCTCAGTCCTACCAGCGTGGCTACTATCAATGATACGTCAGGCGTGGTATCGGGTATTGTATCCGGCACAGCCATCGCCAGCTACACCCTTACCGGTGGCTGCTATGTGACAACTCCTATTACTGTAAGCCCTGTACCCGGCGCAATCACAGGCGCAGGCATTATCTGCATTGGCTCTACTACTATATTATCAGATGCCACCGCAGGCGGCACCTGGAGCAGCAGCAATGCAGGGACAGCTTACATAGACCCTACCGGAGATGTGCTTGGCTCATCAGCCGGTTTTGCTACTATCGCTTATACAACACCCGCAGGTTGCAGCGTATCATTCCTCATGAATGTAATATCCTCCCCTGCGCCAATAGCAGGCCTGCCCGCAGGCGCGCTTTGCACCGGCGGCACCATTACCTTCGCCGACGCCACAACAGGCGGCTACTGGAGCAGCGGCGATACCACTATTGCCAAAGTAGACTCAGCAACCGGGGTGATCACTGCTGTGGCGCCGGGCTTTAACGTGATCAGTTATTCTTTAAGCGCGCTCTGCTCCGTGAGTACTATCATCACCGTAGACCCTGCACCTACAGCCATACTCAACGATAGCGCGGTGATCTGCACCAGCAGCCCGCTCTTCCTTGCAGATACCACTAACGGCGGTAAATGGAGCGGCAGTTCTGCCGTAGCTACTGTAGATTCTGCTACAGGTATGGTAACCGGCCTCACCGCAGGTACCGCAACGCTTACCTATACTTTACCTGGGGGCTGCGCTGTTACTGCAACGGTAACAGTAGATGTGGCACCCTGCAACACAGGCGTAGTGGCAACAAACGTGAATAACGCAACACCGGTATTATTCCCTAACCCTGCTACCGATGAGCTGACCATTGAAACAGCCGCCGGCAACTATGCTTCTTTCACAATCACCAATGGTATAGGGCAAACATTCGCACAGCAGCAGATCACCGCTAAACAAACCATAGTGAATGTAAAAGACCTCGCACCGGCCATCTACTACATCACTTTCAAAGGTGATAATGGCACACTGGTTCAGCGGTTCATTAAGTTATAACACAAGCAAGCATCATTTACTTAACGCCTCCTGCACGGGAGGCGTTATTTTTTTGTGCCTCCAGTTGATTTCAGCAAAGACAACAAAGGATGGTTCATTATAGAGGCCATAGATATAGAGACCGCAATGCCAGCAAGAAACGGGTTGCGTATACATGAACTTGCTGCGATACCATATGGCTTTGCAACTCCTGTACGTTAACAACCAGCC
>CAIVKT010000048.1 GCA_903906615.1 uncultured Bacteroidota bacterium
GCCTGTGGTAGCATCATTAAGTGTAGCGCCTAATCCCTGGCAAACACTCGCCGGGCCGCTAATGGGCGCAGGCGCTATATTCACACTGACAAGATCAGTAGTCGTACAGCCCGCGGCAGATGTATAAGTGATCAGCGATGTTCCGCTGGCCAGGCCGGTGAAATGGCCGGTGGCATCTATTGTGCCGGTGGCTGTGGTGCCACTGGTCCATGTGCCGCCTGTTGTCGCATCAAATAGTGTTATCATTGAACCCTGGCATACATGGGTTGTACCGGTTATCGCATTCGGGAATGGATTAACAGAAACGATCAAAGTAGCAGGGCAGCCTGCCACAGTATAAGTTACTGTAACAGGATTAACTGTTGTAGCTGGCCCGCCTGTAAGTATGGCTGTGCTGCCCGTGGCTATAATCGGCCCGTAGGTTACCGAAGAAGTAGACCATGTGCCGCCGGATGTAGCATCTGTTAATGTTATACTTGAACCGCGGCAAACATAGTCCGGACCGCCAATGGCGGCAGGTACAGGGTTTACTGTTATTGTTGTGGTTACAGGGCAGCCTTGTGTATAGGTGATAGTATCTACACCATAAATAGTACTTGATGCAGTTACATGTCCTGTGGTAAGCGTTACGCTTGCCAGTGATGGATTGGAAGAGGTCCATGCGCCGCCGGGTGTCAAGTCTGTCTCGGTGATCGTAGCGCCCTGGCAGAGTACCGATGGCCCAACTATCGCAAAAGGAGCAGGGTTCACTGTGAACGTACGCGTTACAAGGCAGGATGAACCGCCTAATGTATAGGTTACAGTTACCGGGCCTGTGCCGCTTATAGAAGTAAGTACGCCGCTATAGGGGTCTATCGTGCCGGTTGCTACGGGGCTTGCAGACCACGTGCCTCCCGTTACTACATCTGATAAAGAATCCCTTAGTCCCTGGCATACGATGGATGTACCCAGTATCGGGCCGGGTGCTGTGGTCACATTCACTGTAGTGGTTGCTGTGCAGCCTGTTGTCGTTACACGGCTGGTGATCACTGTTGATACACCTGCTGTCGCGCCTGCTGTTACTAAGCCTGATGTTGCTCCAATAGTGGCAACACCGGGCAGGCTGCTTGTCCAGGTCACCGGCGATACAGTAGTGGTCAGCAGAGCTGTTGTGCTCGCACACAATGATGTAGGGCCAATGATCGTTGGTACAGGGTTTACAACTACTACAGGGCTGCCGGACATTGTCCTGGAGCAGCCTGTAACAGGGTTGGTGGCTACAACCGTATAGTTGCCTGCAAGTGTTTCGGTGCCAAAACTGAGTGCAGCGCCGGTGCCTGCTATTGGTGTGCCAATTGCTGTTGTGCCATTGTATAGCTGGTAGTTGATACCTGGTGTAGAGCCTGTGGTATTGATAGCAACACCTGTACCTCCGGCGCAATAGTTACCTCCGCCTGTCGCAGAGAACACGGGCGGTAGTATGTTTACAGTTACTACAGCAGTTGCCGCGCAGCCTGTGGGCAGGCGGTAGCTTACCGTAGCTGTTGAAGTAACCGCTACTGCCGATCCTGTTACTGTTGTGCTGTAGCTGGCAGTGGGGGATAAAGTAGCAACGCCTGATGTGGGTACTATAGACCATATACCGCCGCCGGTCGCATCAGCAAGTACTGTAGTACCCCCACTGGCGCATAAAATGCGTGTACCTGTTATTCCAAGAGGTAGCGGGTTCACTGTGAAGGTTTCAGTGCGTACACAGCCTGTGGTACCCGACGTGAACGTGATTGTGGATAAGCCCGATGTGCCAACAGCAGAAATAACTGTAGAGGTCCCGGTAGTCGGCGACAAAGTTGCATTTGAAGTTGTGCCGCTGCTCCACGTTCCGGTTGATGTTTCTGTAACCGTAGACGTAGCTCCCGAGCAGGCGCTCATACCTGTGCCGCCAAATAACGGTGGCAACGGATTTACGGTAAGCGTAGTGCTGACGAAACAGGTGCCGCCTAAGGAATAAGTGATCAATGCAGTACCCGGCGATACGCCTGATAATGTGCCTGTGCCGCTGCCCCCGGTTACTACTGTAGCTATTGATGTGGGGGTCACAGAATAGATGCCGCCGCCTACAAGATCACTGAGAGCTGTAGTGCCGCCCTGGCACACCGTAAGCGGTGTAGGGTTGATGGCCGATGGCGCTGTATTGACAGTGATGACGTATGCTGCAAAACAGCCTGAACCGGGATTGGTATAGTAGATGGTATCCACGCCGCTGGTTACTCCGGTAACCGTGGTAATATCATTTATTCCGGAAATAGAACCGGCGCTAACTGTTGCATGACTGTTGGAGGCGCTCCAGGTAAGGCTGAATGTTCTGTCGGTCAAAGTGATCGTTGAACCCACACATACTGTAGACGGGCCTGCAATTGCAGGTGGTGGTGCAGAAATTGAAATAGGTTGTGTGGATACACATCCGAATGGAGAGGTATACGTGGCTATAAAGCTGCCGCTGCTCACGCCGGTCACAATGCCACTGCTTGAACCGACATATCCGTAAGCGCCTGTGCCGGGGCTCCATACGCCGCCCGCTGGTGTGCCGGTCAATGTAGATGTAGTGCCGGGGCAAAGGATCGTGGTGCCCGTAATGGTTGGCGCCGGGTTCACGGTTACCGGGTAAGTGCTGGAACACTCTACCCCGGTGGATGAGTAGTATACGCTGTAGCTGATCAGGGCCACGCCACTGCTGCTGCCTGCTATCACATCACCTGCGCCATCTACCGATGCGATGGATGTTGATGTAGTACTGCTCCAGAAGCCGCCTGCTGTAGTATCGGTCAATGTGACAGTAGCTCCCTCGCATACATTGGCAGGGCCGTATGGCCTTGAGGGAAGTGCGCCTACCGGTACAGACAGTGTGGTGTTACACCCCGTAGGTAACGTATAGGTAACGATTGCAGTGCCGCTGGATATACCTGTAAGCACACCGCCTAAAGTGGTGATGGTGCCTATAGCTGTAGGCCCTGCCGTCCATGCACCGCCTGTCGGCGTTGAGGCCAGCGGATCGGTATCGCCTACGCAGATAGCGCTAAGCCCTACGATAGCGCCGGGCGATGGGTTGATGAGTAGCGTTGCGGTAGCATAGCAACCCGTGAATGAATAAGATATAGTAGTAGTACCTGCGGAGA
>CAIVKT010000049.1 GCA_903906615.1 uncultured Bacteroidota bacterium
AGCTGGCCGGCATAGTAGCCTCCAATACCACCATCAGCCGCAGCGGCCTGGCCACACCCGTAGGCAAAGTGACCGAGATAGGGGCAGGCGGCCTCAGCGGCGCCCCCCTGCGCAAGCGCGCCACCGAAGTGATCAGCTACATACACACCCACAGCCAGGGCGAGATACCCATCATCGCCTCCGGCGGCATCTTCACCGCTGCCGATGCCCAGGAAAAGCTCGATGCCGGCGCCTCCCTCGTACAAGTATACACCGGCTTCATCTACGAAGGCCCCGGCATTGCTAAGAATATTTGTAAGGGGTTGGTGTAGCTCAATAGCACTGTCATTTCGCAGTGCAACGGAGAAATCTCCTGAACCATTGCAACAAGCCTAATAGCAGCAAGATGCCCTTGAAAAAAAGCCCACCAGATGAGGCACATACCCAACAAGGCCCTTTACCAATGCTATAGAAGAAAAGAAAGAAAAAAGAAGAAATAAAAGCATAACATATATTATACTATGACAAGCCGAGCATATGCCTGCCGGCGGCGCTCCATTGTCAAACTATGCTTTATCAGCCTCAAAGCAATATTGGGCTATAGTGCATAAAGCATCGTTTAACAATGGAGGACAGAAACTGAAAAAGAGTACATAAATTTGACTGTAACTGTAAATTAGGACTAACAGAACACGTGTAAATAAAAAACAGGATTATTTAACCAAGTGTAAACCTATTTCAGGACGATACATAGGACGATACAAAAATGTATCGTGAATAAAATGCGCAAAGATCTTGCACAAGCGTGCAAGAATCTAGCAAAAAAGTGAGCAACAATTTCTTTCAAAACACCCACAACTAGTTGATTACCAATAATCCCGATAGCTATCGGGAAGCAATAAAATGGGCAACAAAAAAATGAACAATAATCAAACGCCCCACAAAATCGTTAAAAAACACCCATCCCACCACGCATTTTCATAAAGTTGCCTATATTTACCACTCATTTCTATAAACATGAAGAAAATATTAAGTACGATAGCCCTGCTGGGTGTTTTTGTGGCCGCACATGCGCAATACGAGAACAATTTCATCAAAGTAGGCCAGAAAGCGCCCGACCTTGCCTACCCTACCCCCGAAGGCAAAACCATAAAGCTCTCCGAGATCAATAAAGGCAGCTATGTACTGCTGGATTTTTGGGCATCCTGGTGCGGGCCATGCCGCCACGCCAATCCGGGACTGGTGAAGATCTACAAGGAATATTCTACAAAAAAATTCAAAGGTGCAAAAAAAGGCTTTACCGTAGTGAGCGTATCGCTGGATAAGACCAAGGAAGCCTGGATGGGCGCTATACAGGCCGATGGCCTGGTATGGCCCAACCATATGAGCGACCTGGGCCAGTGGAACTCGGCGCCGGCAGCAGCCTATGGTGTGCAGTACATACCACAGGCATTCCTTATAGACCCCACCGGCAAGATAATAGGTAAGTACAATACCGGTGAGCAGGCGGAGGACGACATTAAGAAAATGGTAAAAGAATAGTGCAGAGGAATAGTAAAAATTCCTTACCTTCGCACCCTTCAATTCACGCATGGCAAAAACCATGCATTAAAAACGCAGAAAATGAAAAAAGGACTTCATCCTGATAACTACCGCATGGTAGTGTTCAAAGACACATCGAACGAGAACATGTTCCTCACCCGCTCAGCGGCCCCTACCAAGGAAACCATCCTGTGGGAAGACGGCAAAGAATACCCTGTAGTTAAGGTCGAAATATCCAATACATCGCACCCTTTCTATACCGGTAAATCAATGTTTGTGGATACAGCAGGCCGTATCGAAAAATTCAAGAAGCGCTACGAGAAGAAAGCTTAGTTTTCTTTGCGTACCAACATATCTCTATAAAATCCCGGCTTCCGGGATTTTATAGTTTTAAGGAAGGTTTAATTTCTACCACATAGGAGGCAAATAGAAACATAGGTATAATTATCTAAGCCTATGTGCTACTTTTACAAAGCAGGTGCCAGGCCACACAGACTATGTTTTGTATGTGCCTATGTGGTGGCATCTTACGCTTTGATTTGATTTTTACTTTTTACTTTTGAAGCTGTTATGCACTACATCCTCTTTGATGATACCTGCCGCGACAGGCTGCTGCCCTTCACCCACACCCGCCCCGTGGCCGATGTGCGCTGTGGCATACTCACCATGCGCGTGCGCTGGGAGTTGTATATTAAAGAACAAACAACTACACTCACCGAAGCGTATCTGCAACAGGTGTACCCATTGCATACAGGTGCCGACAATATGTATATCAATGGCGCGGTATTTGCTACTAATTCATTAATGACAGCTATACAAGGTCTGCAACCCGGCCACAAACTGACACATGGCAATGTAGTGATCGCCGCACGGTCAGCAGAGGACATCCTTGATATAAAAGAGTTTCATAACCAAATAAACACATTACCTACTCAGCATTTTGATGGGGATATATATTCCCTCAAAAACGTGTGGGATATCTTCGCCCTCAACGACCGTGCCCTGCGCGATGACTATCAACTGCTCACCAAGGGCCGCAAGAGCGCACCCATACCCGAGGGCGTAACCGTTACCGGCAAGGAGCATATTTTCATAGAAGACACCGCCAGGATATATGCGGGCTGCATCATCAACGCCACTACCGGCCCTGTATACATAGGCCCCGATGCCGAGGTACTGTAAGGCACCATGATACGCGGCCCGCTGGCCATGTGCGCACACAGCGTGATAAAGATGGGTGCCAAGATATACGGCGCAACCACCATAGGACCCGGCTGCAAGGTAGGCGGCGAGATCAATAACACCGTGTTCTTTGCCAACAGCAACAAGGGCCACGATGGCTACCTGGGCAATGCCGTGATCGGTGAATGGTGCAACCTGGGCGCAGACACCAACGCATCTAATCTGAAGAACAACTACGACGAGATAAAAATATGGGACGAGGCCGCCAACACATCGGTGCGCACGGGCCTTACCTTCTGCGGCCTGCTCATGGGCGACCACAGCAAGTGCGGTATCAATACCATGTTCAATACAGGCACTATAGTGGGTGTGTCGTGCAACCTGTTTGGCGCTGGCTTCCCGGAGAAGTTTGTGCGCTCCTTCTCCTGGGGTGGCAGCGAGGGCATCACCGCTTACGACTTCAACCGTGCTATGGAAACCGCAGGCCGCATGATGGCCCGCAGGCAGATGCAACTATCCGAAGCAGAAAAACAGATGTACCGGCACATCTACGACCACAGCCGCAACTAACCCCAAAAATCTACGAACTTTAAAATAAACACATGCGCAAGAAAATAGTAGCCGCCAACTGGAAAATGAACCTGGACCTTACAGAAGGCGCGGAATTAGTGAACGATATTTTTAACGGCTCCCCTCAGTTGACTGAGCATAAAATAGTGGTGATAGCGCCACCTTTCATACACCTTACCCATACCGGCGCGCAACTGGTGGGTATGAACCACGTGCACCTGGGCGCGCAAAACTGCTATTCCGAGGCATCGGGCGCATATACCGGCGAAATATCTGCCGCCATGCTGAAGAGCGCTGAAGTGGAATATGTGATCATAGGCCACTCCGAAAGGCGTGAGTACTTCCACGAGGACGACGCCATGCTGGCCAAAAAAGTGAACCTGGCGCTGGCCAATGGCCTGAAAGTGATCTTCTGCTGCGGCGAGCCGCTGGCCATTAGGGATGCCAACGACCAGAATGCCTATGTGGAAAGCCAGCTGATAGCAGGGCTGTTTCACCTGCCGGTAACAGCGCTTACCGACATTACCATAGCCTACGAGCCTATATGGGCCATAGGCACTGGCCGCACAGCCACATCGGCACAGGCGCAGGATATGCACGCGCACATCCGCACCGTGCTGGGCAACAAATATGGCGATACTGTGGCCGCAGATACTTCCATACTGTATGGTGGCAGTTGCAAGCCCTCAAATGCCGCAGAGCTGTTTGCCTGCCCCGATGTGGATGGCGGCCTTATAGGCGGCGCCTCCCTAAAAGCCGCAGAATTCCTGGGGATAGTGGCCGCAATGAGCAATGCTTAAAAAAAATGCCCTAAAATTTTTGAAACCAACAAAACACACCGTATCTTTGCACTCCGAATTAAAAATGGCTGCTTTCGTAAAAGATAAATAGCCTTCAAAATAAAGTTCTTCGAGATTATTTCCCCCGAATGCCAATGGCGTGTTGGTCAATCGGTTAAGACGCCTCCCTTTCACGGAGGAATGACGGGTTCGATTCCCGTACATGCTACAAAAACCTGTAAGCCTTGCTTGCAGGTTTTCTTGTTTTAAGATAGTTCCAAGTGGCCCCGGATCAAGCAGTAATTCTGGGATCAAGCAGTAATTCCGGATCAAGCAGTAATTAAGATCCCCCACTTTCACGGAGAAAAGGGGTTCGATTCCCGTACATGCTACAGAAAACCCTGCAATTTTGCAGGGTTTTCTGTTTTCAAAATTATACGCTCGTGTTGCTATCGGTTAAGACACCTGCCTTTCACGGAGGAGAGGTGTTTGGTATTTGCCACGTACAATACGGAACTACGCTCATTAGCTCAATAATTAAAAAGATGATCAATGATCGATTTTTGAAAGGATCACTGGTTGCAGTTGCTCCTTTTTAGGAAACCATGCCTTGAATTTCTCACCGATCCTATCAACACAGTAATAAGCCATCGGTACCACAAAAACAGTTAGGCAAAGGCTGGATGCCAGGCCACCTATAATAACCCAGGCCAAACCGTTTTTCCATTCACTGCCAGGCGCGGTTGATATGGCAATAGGTACCATGCCTATGATCATTGCGGTTGTAGTCATCAGTATCGGCCTTAACCTTTCTTTACCTGCTTCTATCAGTGCCTGCCAGGTAGTATCCCCATGTTCTTTACGGTGATTAGCGAAATCTACGATAAGGATGGCATTTTTGGCCACCAGCCCGAGCAACATGATCATACCCAATATAGTGAAAATACTCATAGATGATTTGGTTAAAGCCAGCGCTAAAAACACGCCGATGAAGGCGACAGGAAGAGAGAAAAGGACCACAAACGGGTACACGAAATTGTTATACAAAGCCACCATCACCAGGTACATTAACAGGATAGCGGCGATAATCGCTGCGCCCAAGGCACCGAAGGAATCACCCTGCCGTTCAGTATCACCACTCCAGCGCAGATCAATACCGGGCGGCAATGGTTTTTCTAATAGAGATTGTTTGATATTGTCTGCGACCACGCCGGATGTAATACCCAAAACATCGCTTTTAACAGTAACTGAAGTACGGCGGTCCTTGCGTTCCAATACACTTGGGCCGCTACCTTGCACCACATCAGCAAATTGCGACAGTTTAATTAATTGGCCTGATGCGTTGTTGAAGCTCATATCTTTTACATCCTCCACACTATGCTTATCAAAATCATCAAACTTAACTTTTATATCGTATTCATTGGTACCCACACGGTATTTTGCATCATCATTACCTGCAAAGGCATTTTGCAGCACAGCACCTACCATATTAATGTTCAATCCCAACTGGCTCATCTTTTCGCGGTCTATTTTTACGCCCACCTCCGGATTGCCGTCTTCTACACTCAACGATACATTTATTGCGCCGGGAATAGCTTTTATGCGCTGTTTTAATTCATTGGCAGTAGCCATTAATTGCTGTGTATTTTCTCCGTTCAATACCAGCTGTATCGGTTCTCCGCCATTGATCATACTTACCATTGTAGGGCTGATCTTCACTGCTCCAAAATGCTTTGCAATATCAAGACTTTTCTTCAGCATCAATTGTTCAGTAGAAAGCTCACGTTCTTTTTTACCAATCAGTGTCACTGTTAGCTCTGTTTTATAATCAGAACCGACACCTGCTACCAGGGATGACGTGCTTGATCCGGCAACGTTACTAGCCACATCTACAACATCAGGCTGCCTGCGCAGGTAACTCTCAATTGCATTGCTGCGCAGGTTGTTTTGCTTTACCGTAGTATTCTTATCAAACTCTAATGCGAGCCTGAACTGACCCTTGTCTGTAGCTGTTACGAATTCACTGCCGATAACCCCTAATTTCATTATCCACCCCACAGCCACGAACAGCAAGATCACTATGCCCGTCATTATCAATTTATGTCCCAGCACCCATTTCAGCGAATTGGTGTACCAATTGGTTAACCTGGAAATGAGTTGCTCAAAAAGGATGAGCGGTTTATCCAGCAGTTTCCGCTTATCCAGTATGCTTACTTTGCCGAAACGCGAAGCCAGCCAGGGTGTAAGTGTAAAACAAACAAAAAGGCTCAATAAAGTAGAAACAACAATGGTAGCTGAATAAGAGCGCAGGATAGAGCCAATGCTATTTTTAACCAGGCACAATGGCCCGAAAACAACCACGTCAACCATAGTTATCGCAATGGCTGAAAAGCCGATCTCACTGCGGCCATCGATCGCGGCTCTAACTTTATCCTTACCCATTGCTAGGTGCCTGTGTATATTCTCCAGCACCACGATACTGTCATCCACCAGGATGCCGATAACCAATGACAGGCCCAGCAATGTCATCAAATTCAAGGTATAGCCAAAAAGATACAGCGCGATAAATGTAGAAATAAGCGAGGTAGGTATAGCCACCAGTACAATAAGGGAATCACGGATGCTGTGTAAGAACAGCAGCATGATAACCGCCACCAGTATCACAGCCAGCATCAAATCGTCTACTACGCCACTGGCCGCCTCAAGGGTATAGTCAGCCGTATCATCGGCAATAATAAATTTCACTCCCTCTGCGGCATATCTTTTTTCAATAAGTGCGATTCTTTGTTTCACTTGCTTACTGATTTCAACCGCGTTAGCGTTGTTTTGCTTTTTGATGAGCAGGCCAATACCGTTCTGTCCGTTATACCGGAATACGCTCGATGGATCTTTGGTTACATCAGCTACACTGGCCACATCACTCAGTCTTACCGGGCTGCCGGCAACGGGCAAGCTAACTACCAGGCTATTTAATTGTGATACGGAACTGTAATTGCCAGCTAACCGAACGGTCATTTGACCCATGTTCTCAGATTTTATTTTTCCTGCCGGGAGTTCCTGGTTGCCATTTGCGACTGCTGTAGTTACATTTAAAATAGAAAGACCATAGTAGTCCAGCTTGTCTTTATTTATATTTACCTGTATTTCCCTTTCCTGACCGCCTATCAGGGTTATTTCACCCACGCCTGCTATTTGCTGCAAAAGCGGGTTTACCTGGTTTTTGATAATGTCATAGAAAGCGGCGTTATCGAGCGAAGACGTAGCCATCAGCTGAATGATAGGCTGATCGCTGGGCGTAACCTTGGTGATACTTGATGCTTTAACATCAGTGGGCAAGTCGCTTTTTATATTATTGATTTTGCGTTGCACATCCTGCTGTTTTTGATCGATATTGGTACCGCTAACAAACTCGGCAGTAATGATCGAGGTCCCCTCTAATGATTGTGAAGTGATGGTTTTGATACCATCTACAGCGCTTAACTGGTCTTCAATTTTTTTAGTTACTGTTTGCTCGATGTTAGCGGGTGCCGATCCGGGATAATTGGTAGTTACCACGAGTGTAGGATCGGATATATCCGGCAATAGCTCATAGCTCAATTTATTGTAGCAAAATAATCCGCCCCCTATGAGTACCGCAAATATTACGATAATGAGCGAAGGTCTTTTTATAGCTATTTCGGTTAGTGTCATTTTTTTAGTTTTAAAGTGTTATATTCTTTTGTTTGTTAGCAGGTAATCCATTATTTTATTTCCACTTTAGTGCCGTCTGCCAGGTTCACCAGGCCGCCTGTGATCACTATGTCATTGATATTTAACCCCTTGGCTACTTGTATGCGTGTGTCGTTGCTGGCACCGATTTCTATGTTACGCAACCTTGCAGTGCCATCCTCTGCTACATATACCTGTGGCTTTTGTGAGGAGCCTATCAAAGCTGAACGCGGAATACTGATGGCATTTTGCAATGGTGAAGTACCCAGCATTACACTGCCATACATGCCAGACCGCAATGGTGTTTTTTCGTTATTGCTTACTAAAAATTTCACAGTGTAATTGTGAGATGCGTCAGCGTTGCTGGATACATAACTGACGACTCCTTTAAATACCGCGTCAGGATAGACATCGGTTTTAACATCCATCTCCACTCCGTTTCTAAATTCAGGAATATATTTTTCTGGTACGCTTACTTCCAGCTTCAACGTGGAAATATCTATCAGCGTTGCCATAGGGTTGCCTGGCGATACTATTGCCCCGAGCTCAAAATTCCGTGTGGTAATAACACCGGCAAATGGGGCCGTGATCGTATATTGCTTGATCTGCCTGTTTAATTGCTCTATTTGCGCCTGGCTGGTGATGACCTGGGTACGTGCATTGTCCATTTGTAATTTTGTAACCCCGGTAGGCGCTGCTTCATATCGTTTGAGCGTATTTTGATTGTTTTCAAGACTGGCCATTGCAGAACTTAGCTGGGCGCGCAGTATGCCATCATCCAGGTGGGCGACCAAACTGCCCGCCTGTACTATGCTGCCTTCCTTAATGCCCACAGTGATCACTTTGCCGGAAGTTTCCGAAGCGATTGTCACTTCCCTGCTTGGAGAGAAGGAGCCTAGAAAAGGTATCGCAATTTTAAAGGCAGCCCCTTTCACCGTATCTGCCTGCACAACGGCTTTTGTATTTATATCTGGGTGGTAAACACGATCCGTTACCTCTTTTTTATTAGAAAGTAATTTTAATGCCGTAAATATTACAATGCACGCCAGGACTGTGATTACAATGATTTTAGTTGAGTTTTTCATTTTTTTATGAGATTATTGATGAAGAGGAAGATTTAATTTTTTAACAGTGTACCC
>CAIVKT010000050.1 GCA_903906615.1 uncultured Bacteroidota bacterium
AGAGCCTACTTCCGTTTTGCTTAACGACATAAAGATATAAACAGTAGGAAAACAACCGAAAATCTTTCAAAAAAACAGCCTGAATTTTGTCCACTTGAACAAACTGTCTAAAAAATAGCCTGAATTTTGTCCATTACGCCATGTTTCTTTATATTTTCGAACAAGTATATCGACCAGAACCTGTACACTAGGATCATTTCCTATGTTAGGTTGTACGTATTCTAACTTCTCCTTAAACATGATAATTGACTCTTTCGCTTTTTGAATTATTTTGATAATGTTATCCGTATTTCTTTTGAGAAAGTCTATATATACTCCTGCTGTAGATACCAAAGGTGTAAACATCCTTCGAAGAACATCGTCAGCAACCTCTTGATTTTGATCTAATGCCCCATGCTTAAACAAACCATTTTCAAAAAATAAGATTTCATCGAACGAAATTGTGCCATGGTGCGGCTGTAGTAATTCATCTCTAATATCTCTAAAAGTAGCTGACAGGTTTTGAGTTTGTAGATTATAGAGTTTCCCCCAAAAAGGTACATTTGCGGGGATTGCATTTTGCTTCTTACAAATTAATATCATAATTTCACTATAGGCAACACTTGCATTAAGCGGCAAAGCACTATTACTATATTTATTTGTATCTATTAATGCTTCTAGTAAACGGACAATTTTTGAATTTGCAATATTTAATGAATTAAGCCAACTTTCTTTGTCAAGTGCATAAATAAAAGAGTTAGCTTCTGAAATAATATCATTGACGACATTTAAATCTAGCGAGTGACAATCGAGAATAATAGAAATAATCTCTTCAAGCGTTTCATTGTTAACTAATGAACCATTCTTAGCCTTATCATAAAAATTGGAAATTTTCGACATAAAAAGTAAGCAAAGAGGAGGATTGTTATTTAAAATTTCCGACTTAATTCTATTATAATTTGCCAAAAGAAAATTGATGTCTGATTTATCTACATCGATTGAGTAGCTATTGGTGGAGGTTAATTCGACAACTAGGCTTTTAATAATTTGAGTTTGGCCGTATTTTAAATGATATTCTATCAAATTTCCATAATTAACATGGTCTTTGTACCTATAGGTTTGTCAATGATGAATTTTGGATATATTGAATTAGCCATTTTGTATTTATTAGTACTCAATTTGTAAGATGTTTTTCAATTGCAGAATTTTAAAGTTAAATAGTATATTTGATTTTATTTTGTCTTTCATGTAATTTGATTAATAAATATTCCAAACATATTCAAATGTGACAACTGCAATATTTGTAAGAAAAATCGCAAAACTTAAAGTTGATCGCTCTAAAGGTGCGCCAGCACCGCATAAGGCTATTTTGTTGTTAAGTGTAATACAGGCAATTGAGGTTGGTGAGATACAAGAGAATAAGATTTTTATTACTCCCGAATTAGTTGCCAGGTTCAAAGACAACTGGCATATGCTTGTGAAAAATGAAATGTTTAATCCAAATTTTTCACTTCCTTTTTATCATCTGAAAAGTGATGGCTTCTGGCATTTAAAAACAGAACCGGGAAGAGAAATATTATTGACATCGTCAAACTCTATCAAAAGTTTCGCTGCTTTAAAGAATACAGTTGCTTATGCGTATTTTGATGATGAGGTTTATGTGTTTTTGATGAATGCAGAAAACCGGACTTTAGTTAAACAAACACTGCTTGCTACCTATCTTAATGGCCAACAAATAGAGGATAGGGGATACAATTTGTTTCAAGATGTGGAGCGGCAAATATTGCATGAATCACCCGTTGAGTATAGAGAAACAATTGCGCCATTTGATGAAGAGGATATCTTTGTTCGTATTGGTGCTTTTAAGAGGGTGGTACCAAAAGTTTATAATTACACTTGTTGCATATCAGGCATGAAGATCATTGCGAACCGTGATATACAGATGATTGATGCTTGCCACATTGTGCCATTCGCAGAAACGGGTAATAATAGTATTACGAACGGGTTATCGCTTTCCCCGAATATTCACAGAGCTTTTGACCGGTTTTTAATTACAATCAATAACCGATATGAGATAGTTGTTTCAGACCACTTTACAGAGTCGGCAAGTTATTCAATAAGGGCATTTCATGGCAGGAAGATATATCTGCCGGATGATTTACAGTATCACCCGTCTGTGGATAATTTGAATTGGCATTTTGAACGGTTTATGTTGTTACATAAATGATGCAGCGATTAGTCCTGCGCGAGTTAGGCACGGGCAAGCCGAGCCCCTACCGCGAGTGATTTGCGCGAGTGTCCAGTGCGAGTGTGTCGCGGTTCGGCGAGGCTCACCGTGACACAGTGGTTTTCCTAATAGATAGGTGAGTTGAACAGTGCCAATCCCGCATGAAGGTAGCGGGAGAATGCCACAAAAGCTCAATAGCAGTAAGAGGCTTGGACCCTCCTTCGCTGAAAAAGCTATGGCGGGCAATGCCCCAAAAAAATCCTTAGAGAGTACTGCGAGTGTAGATCCCTCCTGCGTCGGGACGACAAGCGTTTGGTGTCCTGCGTGCGTTTCCAACGCGAGTGTAACCACCCCCGCTTGCAAACAGCCCACCTTCGCTGTATCCGCCGCTAAAGCTATGGCTACTGAAAAAGCTACGGCCGGTGAAACTTGGAAGCCTTTACCGCGTCCCCTTCGCTGGAAGGGGAATTTCCTGCACAAGTATTTATATCAAATCAGCAAAGACAATATTGTGGCTGCGGAAAAGACTACGCTGGCGATGCCGTTGGTGTTGGCGAAGGCGATGTTGACTTTGCTGAGGTCGGTGGGCTTTACGAGGAGGTGCTGGTAGGTGAGCATGGCGACGTAGAAGGCGGTGCCGATCCAGTAGATGAAGCTGAAGTGGCCGTAAATGCCTGCCGTGATGATGAATATAGCGGAGCAGATGTGCAGCAATGTAGACACGAGCAGGGCATTGCGGATGCCGAGGGCGGCGGGGATGGAGTGGAGCTGCTGGGTGCGGTCGAAGGTTTCGTCTTGCAGGGCGTAGATGATGTCGAACCCGGAGACCCAGGTGAGCACGGAAAGGGAGAAGAGTACGGGCAGCCACGAGAAATAGCCGGTAACGGCGAGGTAGGCGCCTATAGGCGATAGCGCCAGGCCCACGCCGAGCACGATGTGGCAGAGGGCGGTGAACCGCTTGGTGTAGCTATAGAACAGAATAACGAACAGGGCCACGAAGGAGAGGTAGAAGCACATGGGGTTGATGAACCAGGTGGTGGCAACGAACAGCACGGAGCTGATGATGGTGAAGGTAAGGGCACTGGCGGGGCTGATGATTCCTGCGGGTATCTCGCGCTGGGCGGTGCGGGGGTTGAGGGCATCAAAGCTGCGGTCGAGGTAGCGGTTGAAGGACATGGCGGCGCTGCGGGCGAAGACCATGCACAGCAGCATCTTGACGAGGGTGAGCCATTGGAAGGTGTGGATGGCGCCGGTGTTCTTCAGTTGGAGGAAGCCGAGTGTGAAGCCGATAAAGGCAAATGGCAGTGCAAATATGGTGTGGCTGAACCTGATCAGCGAGAGGTATTTACGGATCATATGTTGTGGGCAAAGGTACGGCAATAATCTTTAACCGCTAAGGCGCGGAGACGCTAATTGTGTTGCGTGCGGCTACCACATAGGCACATCCTCCGTCGTTTAAGCTGTCGTTTAAGCTATGGCGGCCGAAGAAGACCACATAGGTGCGAGCAAGTGTAATAGTAGTTTTTAAACGCAAAAGGCACAAGAGATCCTACATCTTACTTCACATCGGCATCAATGCTGATGGAAACGGCTTCGGGCATGGCATTGGAGTGTATGATGATGTTGTTGGTCTCGAGGCCTGTTTTTTTGCCGGTGGAGTTGTACTCAATAACTATTTCACCCTCGTTGCCGGGTGCTATGGCATCGTGGGGGTAATAAGGCACAGTGCAGCCACAGCTTACATCGGCCTTGCAAATGAGCAGGGGATGTGTGCCGGTGTTCTTAAAACGGAACGCATGCCTTACGGTAGTGCCTTGAGATACAGTACCAAAGCTGTATTTTGTTTCGTAGAACTGCATGGTGGTCTTGAGCATATTGCGCAGTTCCTCGGTGCAGGTACGTGTTTCTTCGGGGTATATCTCGCCGTGGTAGCGGCGGCCATCCTGGCTGTATAGCTCGGCATCGGCGGGGCGGTTGGGCCTTAACAATGAATAACGGCTGATGCCTGTGAGCTCTATGATCACGAGTGTGAAGATAGAGAGGGTAAGGATGGTCAGCATGATGATCTTGAAGGTCTTGCTCATTGTTAAGAGTTGTGTTTGTGCAAATATACTTCTAATCCAAAATTAACAAAGTATGAATTTGAGGTTTTTTAAGTGTTACGCCCCTTTGGATTATGTTTCGTCGTCGCGAGTTTCCCGGGGCGTTGCCCCGGGCTAAGAGATTTCGCCCCTTCAGGGCTTTCCTGTGCGAGTTTCTGGGCCATGCCGTTGGGCAAAGCATTAGATTTACGCCTTTTCTTCCCAAATGGCGGCGAGGTGTACGAGGGCTTCCATGGCTTTTTCCATGTCTTGCACACTTACGTACTCCTGCTTGCTGTGTATACCCATCTCGCCGGTGAAGATATTGGGGCATGGCAGGCCCATGAAAGACAGTCGGCTGCCATCGGTGCCGCCACGTATGCTCATGCGCTGCACGGCCATGCCGCTGCGCTTGTAGGCTTCTTCGGCATAGTCCATTACCTGCGGGTTCTGGTCCAGTATCTCCTTCATGTTGCGGTACTGCTCCTTTACTTTAAAGTCGAAGGTGGCACCGGGGAACTTTGCTACTGCCTGCTCCGCAATGCTCTTCAGCTTTGCCTCGTGGTCGGCGAGCTTTGCGGTCACAAAGTCGCGGACGATGAATTGTACGGATGCTTTTTCCAGTTGGCCTTCTGTGGCTACGGGATGCACAAAGCCCTGCATACCTTCTGTGGTTTCGGGGCACCACTCGCCCTTGGGCAGCATATCCGTAAATGCGGCAGCCACTTTTATGGCGTTCACCATTTTGCCCTTGGCATAGCCGGGGTGTGCGCTCACGCCATGAAAGGTAACGGTAGCGGAGTCGGCTGAGAAGGTCTCGCCTTCGAGGTGGCCACGTTCGCCGCCATCGAGGGTGTAACCGAATTGTGCGCCGAGTTTGGCCATATTCACAGCGGCCACTCCCCTACCCACTTCTTCATCGGGAGTAAACAGGATGCGGATTTTACCGTGCTTTATTTCGGGATGCTGGATGAGGTAGTTGGCAAGATCCATGATGATGGCTACACCTGCTTTATCGTCAGCGCCCAGCAGCGTGGTGCCTGATGCGGTGATGATGTCGTCCCCTACCCTTTCTTTGAGGTATGGATGATC
>CAIVKT010000051.1 GCA_903906615.1 uncultured Bacteroidota bacterium
GTAAGATATACATAGCTGAACAGCTAACACCACTTTATAGCTATTTGCGAAAGAAATATCCGAAAGTTACCGGAAGTGAATTTTTGGGGCCATCTATACTAGGAGGATATATTAACGAAAGAGGTATCAGACATGAAGATGCAACAAATTTTTCTTTTAA
Source organism: uncultured Bacteroidota bacterium (assembly GCA_903906615.1). Taxonomy (GTDB): domain Bacteria; phylum Bacteroidota; class Bacteroidia; order Chitinophagales; family Chitinophagaceae; genus Nemorincola. The sequence goes on from CAIVKT010000051.1 coordinate 161, forward strand.
AAATGACGAGTTTGATTACTATTTGACCTTTGAGTGTTTTGAGCATATACCTGATTTTATTAAAACATTTCAGGAAAGCTATAGGATATTAAAAGATGATGGAATGATGTTTTGGACCGTTCCTTTTGACAACCTTAGCCATGAGAATATTATCCGGGCGAAGGTGTTAAGTGATGGAAGCATAGAGCATATATTGCCACCGGAATATCATGGTGATCCTGTGAACCCTGATAAAGGTGTTTTGTGTTATCAATATTTTGGTTGGGAAATGTTTGATCAGTTGAGAACAATAGGCTTCAAAGATGCCTATGCAATTACCTATTGGTGCGATGCGTTAGGATATTACGGTGGAGAGCAATTTATATTTTGTGCTGTGAAGTAGAGGGGTGTAAGTTCAAGTACCAATGACCGGTGCGGCCACCAGGAAGAGGAGGAAGTAGTAATTCTTTTTATTGCCCATACGGTTATAGTGCTGCGCCTGTAAATTTAAGCTTCCTGTTCGGATTATAGTAGGGATCGTTGGTGATGAGGGATTGCCAGGCGGCTGCAAATACTGCCTGGTCGTGCCGGTGCTGCTGCCATGAGGCTTTGCTGCGCAGCGGGTGCCCCCGTGTGGCCGATTCGTGGTGTATGAGGGTTACATAGGGCAGGTACACGGTATAGAAGCCGAGGGCCTGTATACGCAGGCATAGGTCCAGGTCGTTGTACTCTACCGGCAGGTCTTCGTTCATGCCGTCTACCATTTCAAAATGGCTTTTGTCGCACAGCAGGCAGGCACCTGTTACGGCACTGTAATTATTGATGGTTTGTGTGCCGGCGGCCTCGGCGGGCAGGTGGGCGTATAGATGCGCGCCATCATCGGCCGCGCTCAGGGCTATGCCTGCGTGCTGTATGGTGCCATCGGGGTAAAGGAGCTTTGCGCCTATGGCGCCCACGCCTTCTTTCTGCGCATAGGCCACCATAAGGGTGAGCCAGTTGTTGTGCCGCACTTCCATATCATTATTCAGCAGCAGCAGGTATTCCCCTTTAGCAGCTTCTGCTCCTATGTTTATGAGCGCAGGGAAATTAAAGGGTATGGGTGCATCTATACAGGTGAAGTTGGCGTACTGCGCCTTGTATGCCTTTACCAGCTCAAAGAACTGTGTGGTGGTGCTGTTGTTGTTGATGAGTATGATCTCGTAATTCGGGTAGTCGGTCTTTTGCAGTATGGAGTCAATAGTGGTCTTCAGCAGTGAGTACTGGTCTTTGGTGGGTATGATGATGCTCACTAATGGTGTGCGCTTCGAGTGCGGGTATACGTTGTAATGGCAGGGCAGTCCGGGTATGGCCTCTACGGTTGCTTTCTGGTTGCCCCATTTCAGCTTGTTTTCTATAGCTGCTTTCGCGGCACGGTTTCGGGCATCGGTATAGGTATCGGTGATGGTTGCTGCGAGTTTGTGTACCAATACCTGCGGAATGTTGTGCAACTGATTGGATAGGGTAGTGGTGGCAAAAAGCAGGTCGTAAGCGCCCTGCAGTGCGGCGGTCTTATACATGCGCAGCACATATTGCAACAGCGATGTTTGCATGCAATACACATCGCCTATATAGTTGTGGGTAAGGAGCAGGTCGGGCGCAAAGCCGGGCTTGAAGAGCGGCACTGTGTAGCGGCCTGCTTCGGTAAGCAGGTCTTCATCGGTATATATGAGCTGCGCATCGGGTGTGTCATTGAGTTGCTTTGCAATCTTGTACAGGTAGTGCGGCCCAAGGCTGTAATGTGCATCCATCAGCACGATGTATTCGCCTGCTTCATTCAGAAGGTCTTTGGTAAGCTGTGCGGATAGTATGGGGTGGTATTGATCTGTGGCTATATGAATGCGAGGGTCGGTATATGCTGGTAGTAGTTGTTTTAGTTCATCTGTGCAGGTTATGTTCAGCTTCCAGTCGCTGTACGTTTGTGCGGTGATGGAAGTGATGACCTTGTCAAGATGTGCTGTGTCTTCTTGTGCGTGTATAGGCAGCAGGATTGTGAAGGTTGGTTTTGTAGCGAGTTCGGGTTGTGGGGCGTTGTTGCGCTCATGCGCCAGTATCCATTGGTGGTAGTCAACTGTAGGTTCTTTGATGATGCCCGAGCTGCGCAACTTTTTACGCAGGGCATTGGCCAGCACCTTCATGCCGGGGCGGGTGAGGGCGAAGGCTGCAAAGCTGGCTATGCTTTGCAGCTTGCCGGTGCCGTGGGATGATATTTTGTGGATGTTTTTTTTCATAAACCCTCGCGAAACAACCTCTGCGCGCGACAACCCCGACCCCAAAAGGAGGTATTACGTAAAGCCCGAATAAAGTAAAGTGCTACGTAGCTACCTCAACCCTCCCGCAGAAAAAGCGGGACCTTGTTCGGGGAATTTTGTAACAAATCTAAGTTGCTGTTGTTTAACTGCTAAAAGTAATAATAAAAAAGAGAAGAGTTTTAGAGAAAAACAGGCACACTTTAAAAAAGGCGCTGGTAGTCTTTGCAGATGTCTTCGGCGGTGCCGCGGTGGGTGATATGGCCATCTTCGAGGAGGATGGCGGTCTTGCATATCTTCAATACGCCCTCGGGGAAGTGAGATACAAAGAGTATGGTGGTTCCTGCGGCCTTTAGCTGGTTTATCTTATCGGCGCACTTGGCCTGGAAGCCTTGGTCACCTACGGCCAATACTTCATCTATAATGAGTATATCGGAGTCGTTGGCAAGGGATATGGAGAAAGCCAGGCGGGCCACCATGCCCGATGAATATTGCTTTACCGGCATGCGCAGCACCTCGTCGCTCAGCTCTGAGAATTCGCGGATGTTGTCTACGGCATTGGTATTGCGGCGTGCAGTGCCGTAGAGCGCCAGTAGCAGGGTTATGTTCTCATAGCCGGTCAGTTCCAGCTCCAGCCCGGCGCCTATGGCCAGTATGGGCGCAAAAGAGCCATTTACGGTTACGCTGCCATGGTGTGGCTTTATGATGCCTGCTATGGTGCGCAGCAGGGTGCTTTTGCCTGAACCGTTGCGCCCTAGTATGCCTATGCTGTCGCCCCGCTTTACTTCGAGGTTTATGTCGTGCAGTATGGTTTTGGTCTTAAAAGGGCTTTTGCGCTGCGTGATGAGGTCCTTCAATGAGTACACGCCCACATTGTTCTGCCAAAAGCTGATAGTTACATTGTCAATCTTTATGATCGTGTCCTGGCTCATGGGCTTATATAGCAGAGATAAACTGATTTTTTAACCTGTTGAAAACAAACTGGCCTATGATGTACATACCTACAGCTATAACGATACACTCCACCCACAGGTGCATGGAGGGTGGGGCGGCATCATAAAAAATACCACGGCCCAGTTTTATGAAATAATAAATGGGGTTACACTTCATGAATATGCGGTATTGCGGCGCTATGTTGCTTTCGGGGTAGCCTATAGGGGTAAGGAAAAACAGGGCAGGCTGTATGGTACCCCATATGATGCCAATGTCGCGGAAGAAGACATTGACACTACATAGGAGCAGGTTGAGTCCCAGCGCGAAGACGGCGAATAGTATAATGCAAGGCAGTATAAGTAGCAGGCGGGGGCTGTATACCAGGCCACCCCAATTCATGATAATGAGGAAGACAATGATGGTAAGCACAAGGTTGAAGAGCTCGCTCAGTGTTTCGGACAGGGGGAAGAAGTACGCAGGTATGTTCAGCGCCTTTAGCAGGCCGGATGAGCCGACCACACTACCCACCGACTGGCCCGTAACATTGGAAAAGAAGAACCAGAGTATGAGGCCGGAGGTAACAAAAAGGATGTAATGCGGTATGCCCGAATTTTGCTTGAAGATGACAATAAATATGAGCAGGTAAAGGAGTGGCTTAAAAAATCCCCAGAAAAAACCTACAAGGGAGTTTTTGTACCTTAATATTACGTTTCGTTTGCTGAGCGCATATATACGCGTGATATTTTGCACGTTGTAGATTTTGTTGATACTTTACAGCCGGATTACCCCGCAGTTTTTTATATGAAAATTATTGTCAACGCACGGTTCCTTACACAACCCATATCAGGGGTGCAAAGGTATGCAATAGAATGTAGCAGGCAAATAAAAATGTTATGGCCGGAGGTAGTATTTGTGGCGCCCAAAGATATTATTCATACAGATATTGCAAATGAGTTGGGCGCGCGGGTCATAGGCCGCAATACCGGCCACCTCTGGGAGCAGGCAGACCTGCCGCTGTATATGGCCAAAACGAAGCGCCTGCCGCTACTCAGCCTCGCTAATACAGCCCCGCTTTTATATAGCAACAACTACATCACTATACACGATCTTGCTTTTTACCATCACCCCGAGTGGAATTCAAAATCATTTGCCACCTGGTACAATATACTGGTGCCGCGCCTGGCCTATGGCAGCAGGCACATCTTTACGGTAAGCCAAACCATGAAGCAGGAGATAGCCGGTTGCTATGGCATAAAGCCCGATAAAGTTACAGTTACCTACAATGGCATATCTAAGAAGATGCAGGAGTTGGTGGCTGGCAGCAGTGTGGCTAAGGAAAAGATGATACTGTCGGTAGGGTCTTTTAATAAGCGCAAGAACCATGCGGTATTGTTGCAGGCCTATCTGCAAAGCAATATCAAAAAGGACTACCAATTGGTGATCATAGGAGATAAGAGCAAGGTGTTCAGTGAGGGGGGGATAGACGAGCAAACTGTGCAGGACAACAATATAAAAATATACCAGCACCTGCCCGAGGCCGAATTGGTGGCTATGTACCTGCGGGCAGAAGCGGTGGTATCACTATCGGCCTATGAGGGCTTTGGAATACCTGTGCTGGAGGGGCTGTATTGCGGCTGCAAGGCTATAGTTTCTGATATACCTGTGTATCAGGAACTTTATAACGACTGTGCCGTGTTTTGCGATCCGGGGCAAATGAGCAGCGTTGTAGCCGCGTTGGATGGAATTGGCAGCATGGCAGCGCCGGATGCAAGCCCGTTATTTGAAAGGTTTAATTACCCGTCTGCCGCGAAGGAAATAATAAATACGATCGGGGGCAAATTTTAACAAGAAAGGGTATAGTGTTTCAGATTAGAACTTTTAAAAGTTCTAATCTTGGAATGGTTGGCGACTCCTGCTATTGCATATAAGAAAGGGAAGCCGCGGTGGCCTCCCTTTCTGTATATAATATGGCATTAGCTTATTTAGCAGCAACCAATTCTTTTACTTTAGCGATCACTTCCGCTTCGCCTCCTTCTTCGTAGCCGGTATGCGAGAAGGCTACCTTGCCGTTCTTGTCAATGATCATAGTGTATGGCACCGACTGGAAGCTGAGGGAGCGCTTCAGGTCGGAGTTGGCATCTATGAAGTAAGGGAAGGTCCAGCCCTGGGATATGGCGTAAGTGCGCACCAAGCCTTCGGCACGGGCTTCATCAATTGATACAGTGATATAGTCAAAGTCTACGTCTTTCTTCCATGCAGGCAGTTGCAGGGAAATGTTCTTGATCTCTTTCTTGCAAGGCACGCACCAGGTGGCCCAGAAGCTCACTACAGTTACCCTTCCCTTTGCAATAGTTTCATTGAACGGGATCTTTTTGCCTGAATTAACATCTTTTATCTGTGTGTCAGGAAGGTCTTGTGCATGGAGGCTGATGCTTAAACAAACAGCCGCAATTGCCATAACGATTTTTGTCATAAGTACTTGTTTTTAAAATAAATGTGCGAAATCTTTGCCAGTTTTAAATTTGCGAACTAATTTCGGAAAATATTTAACAATATTACACACTCTCGATGAAAAAATCAGCTATTTTATTTTTGTTGTTATTTGTGTCATGCAGGATGTTTGCCCAGGGTACTTTTTCGGGCGACCTGATGATGAACCTCAATTTCTTTCAGAGAGATACCAATATAAAGGCATCGGGCAACCCGCTGTATGACAACTACCTGAGCGGCAGTGAAGGCTGGCTGGATATGCGCTACAATATAAAAGGCTTTACGTTCTTTTTGCGTGCGGATGCCTTCAATAACTCTAACCTGAAGCAGCCCACAGGGGCCAGCACTTCTTTTGGCGTAGGCGCATGGTCTATTTCTAAAGAGATGAAAGATCTCTCCATTACCGTAGGTAGTATCTA
>CAIVKT010000052.1 GCA_903906615.1 uncultured Bacteroidota bacterium
CCAATCCATCAGTACTTAGTGGTTTCCAGTAGGCCGCTGGTATTGGTTGTTGTCGAACAGCTCTTTAACTCCGTAAGAAGGGTTATTCAATACATACCACCGGCTTGCATCAATAGGTATCTTGCCGGGTGCATGGAAATTATGCACATCATTTTGAGAGCAGCCACTGAGGCAAACCAGTACCATGCACAGCGTGAGCATAAAATGCTTTGCCTGTGCTTTATCAATGCAGGATAAGATCTGTTTCATAGAACATAATGTTTTCAATATCGCCACCGTAGGCAACACTACAGGTATGCCTGGCGAACTCAAAGCTACGGACGATCCACGAGCCGATGCCGCTTTCTTCGGTAACAATGTGGCGGCCATCTATACATGGGATAGGCAGCAGCTCGTCCATCACTGTGCCATTAGCCTTGATTACAGATTCTTTTCGTGTCCATAAAGAGTAGAATGCGGCGCGCGGGTCCCAATGTTCTTCTATGTTGCTGATCTCTTTTGGAGTGAAGTATTGCGGCAGCATTTCGGTAAATGCGAAATGCCTGTCGTTGTACTCTATATCTATGCCCAGTGGCGTATTGGCTATGGCAATGACCACCCAACTGCCGGAATGGGATACATTGAAATACAGGGCAGCGTGGTTTTGCAGTAAGGGCTTGTTGTGCGGCCCTGTCGTTAATTGAATATCCGCAGCAGGGATGCCGGTGTATGTGCACAGGATAGACCGTAAGGCATTGCGGCTTGTAATATGGAGCTGCCTCTGCTCCGCATTAGCATACGCATCAGCCCGCTTTTGCTCTGCCGTGGTTAGTACATTAGGGATGTGTGCCGCCATTGCCGGTATGCGCCATATGTGCAGGTTCTCTGCAGTTAGCTCTGTGCCAGTTGGCTGTTGCCACTTTGGCTTGTTTATGTTGTCGCAATGTACGCTCTGCATATATGCTTAGTGATTACCGAAGCCAAATTTTGGTGTCCACTTTTCGATCATATCTTTTACCGAGGCATTGGCATAGATAATGTCGCGGATCTTGGACCTGCGGGCATTTTGCGGGGATATGTAGCCGGTAAGCACCTTAGTTTTAAAGGTGTCCATGGTGTCCATATTATTGATCTCGATGCGGGGCAGGCGATAGGGGTTGGATGATGGGTATAGCTTGCCGGAGTGTACGGAGTAAGCGAATTTATAACCTGCCAGCTTCAACTGGTCGAGTACGTTCTTATTATAGATGCCGTAAGGGAATGCAAACTCATCCACCAGAGTACCGAGGTTTTGTTCAATGAGGGCTTTGCTTATCCTTACTTCTTCGGCCAGCGCTTTTAAGTCTATGATGGTCATCTTTACGTGGTTATTGCCGTGCGATTGTATAGACCAGCCATTAGCAGAAAGCGTACTGATCTCCTCCCACGAAAGCTGGCGGTCGTGGTTCACAAAAGCAAAGTCTTTTAGGCCATAGGCGTGGCCGATGTATGCTGTGGAGAGGAACAGGGTAGCCGTAAAGCCATACTCCGACAGCACTTTCAGTCCGTGAGTGTACAGGGAGTGGTAGCCATCATCGAAGGTGAAGAGCACATGCTTGCCTTGCGGCTTTTTCTTTTTGAGCAATAGGTCCCTCAATTCCTGCACAGTTACAGATGTATAGCCTTCGCTGTGCAGCCAGGCTGCCTGCTCTTTGAATGCAGATAAAGAAACAGATACATTCCTTGTCTGTGCAAGGGGCTGATCATCAATAGCGTGATAATTCAATACCGGTATGCCTGAAAAACTCATAGTTTATTATTGTTGCCCTTTTTATTTTTCTAACTGGTGCAATTGCGAAAATACTTCGTTGAGGGTATTCTTTACCTTTTCAATATGCACACCCGGGTCTTCATGGCTGCCGGATATACCTTCCAACTTACGGATGGTGTATTTTAAAGAATAGATACCCAGCAGGTCTATATTAGATTTCATTTTGTGTGCCACCTTAGCTATTTCGCTAGTGTTGTTTGTTTCGCCTGCTGCCACTAATTTAGCCAGGTCTACGGGCATGGTATCAAGGAATATGCTGATGAGTTTTTTTACAAATGCAGGGTCGTCTTTACCTATGGTATTGATCATGGTCATATCATACAGGGTTTCCGGTGTTTCCATGATGATCTCTTCTTCCTGTGGCTTCGGCGCAGGCTTTATCTTCAGGCGTAGTTTGTCATTTGTTTTGATGACCTTGTTAATGACTGTGAATAACTTTTCTTCGGTATACGGTTTGGAGATATATCCGTTCATGCCAATATTGAGATAGCGCTGGCCATCGCCTTTAAGGGCATTGGCAGTGAGGGCAATGATGGGTATTGATGATTTGTCCTTGACGTTCATCGTCCGTATCTTTTTGGTGATCAGCGATTTGTCTATGACTGCTTTCTCCGGAAGGTTGAGTGCGCGGATCATTTTTGTAGCTGTGATCCCATCCATTTCAGGCATTTGTATATCCATAAGAATGAGGTCGAAGGGCTGCTTGCGCACGATCTCCACCGCTTCCTTGCCATTATGTACAATGGTCACTTCGCAGCCCCATGATGCAAGAATGTGCTTGATGAGGAACTGGTTCAGCTCCACATCTTCGGCTACGAGTATTCGTATAGATTCAAGGTCCTGGAAATTGAGGTCCTCCTTTATTTCATCCTGTAGCATGGTTGTGTCTCCGCGCTCATAAGGAATGTAGAAAGAGAAAGTAGTGCCTTCATTTACTTTGCTCACCACATTGATACGGCCTCCCTGCATCTCCACAAGGTCTTTACAGATGGTGAGGCCCAGGCCGGTGCCGCCGAATTTGCGGGTGGTATCTGTGGATGCCTGCTCAAACGGGTTAAAGATGGCAGATAATTTTTCGGGCTTGATGCCTATGCCGGTGTCCAGCACCTGTATCTCAACCGTAGTGATGTTACCTACAAAATGTGCTTCTGTATAATAGGCATCTCCTTCTTCGCCTCCAGGCAGGTAGTAGGCTACGCCACAGTTCAGCAAATGATGGCTCGTTGGTAAGGTGTAGGTAAGCAGTGTACTGCTGATTTTGTGTATCTCTATGCCTTCCGGTACTTTTAGTGGGTCTTTCCCATCTGTATTAAAATTCTCATTGTATTCTTTCATTGCGCCGGAAAAATAAGGTGCGGCAGCAAACAGCATACACCCCCAGCAGGCAGGTATCTCGCAATAGGATACATGTGGTGTTGAATCAGAGACAGCGGGGAAAGTTGGTGGGTACAAAGATGCTACCGTGTTACCATCGGCACCCGATTCTCCTTTGCCCGTCCAGCTTTTAGGTCCTATCCATACCTTGTAGGCAGTTCCATAAGCTGCTATCTGGCTGTTCATGCTATCTGCATCAACGGTATCGTTTGCAGGGTAAACAAAATTAGTTACTTCCGAGTCATCCAGGATGCCATCTACAGTTGGTAGCACAGTCACACACAACTCTGTAATGTTATTTGCAAGCGCTTTGTTAGTGGTTACCTTGGTCTTAGTGGTATCAGTAGTTGCTTTGGTAGTCTCAGTCACATTATTGCAGGAAAACAGTAGCGGAACGATCAGCAGCGAGAGCAGCATTCTTTTCAAGTATAATAGGACCATTTTTTAAAAGCTTTATATCGAATCAAAATCCTCATTCAGCGCTTCTCTTCTTGTAAACAAAAATTTCTTCCTGCCGCGCGATAAATAATTTGTTCCACCCAGGAAGATGAGTACGCCCAGCCACAACAAAGGAAAGAAGATCAGTGCGAATATCGGGAAGATGGTATACTCCATCACCCACAATATTTTTAAATTCTTTGTGGCCTTTTTCGAAGAGATGATTTCAGTTAATACCAGGATGATAAAGATCGCTTCAAGCAATAAACCTGCCCCGATCATTAGTTTAGCACCGGAGTAGTGCTGTATTTTAAAGAGGATGCCCATTGCTAGTATAGCCAAGCCGAAGTAAAACGGTATTTCTAGCTTAGTGAATTTCATACAGCAAGGTTTAAGAAAGAATTTACTCCAGCTCCCTTTTTCCCGACAACAGGTAGATCACCGCCATGCGTATGGCCACGCCATTCTCCACCTGGTCCAGTATAATGGATTGTTTGGAGTCAGCTACGTCCGAGTTGATTTCCACGCCGCGGTTGATGGGGCCGGGGTGCATGATCACTATATCTTTTTTCAGGCTGTCCAGCATCTGCTTGTTCACGCCATAGTATAGTGCGTATTCGCGCAGGGTAGAGAAGAGGGGTTTATGCTGGCGCTCCAGTTGTATGCGCAGTACATTGGCCACGTCGCACCATTCCAGCGCTTTCTTTATATTGTATTCCACCCGTACTCCCAGCGATTCTATGTGCTTGGGTATTAGCGTAGGCGGCCCGGCCACAGTCACTTTTGCGCCCAGTTTATTGAGGCAGTATATATTGCTCAGCGCCACTCTGCTGTGCATGATGTCGCCCAGTATAGTGATGTGTTTTCCTTTCAGGTCGCCTATCTTTTCGCGCATCGAGTAGGCATCCAGCAACGCCTGTGTGGGGTGTTCATTAATGCCGTCTCCGGCGTTCACTATACTGGCATCTATGTGGTTGGCCAGGAACCAGGGCGCACCGCTGGCCGAGTGCCGCATCACTACCATATCCACCTTCATGGCCAGTATGTTGTTCACCGTATCTACCAGCGTTTCGCCTTTAGATACTGATGAGCCTGATGCCGAGAAGTTGACCACATCTGCACCCAGTCGCTTTTCGGCCAGCTCAAAGGAGAGGCGTGTACGTGTGGAGTTCTCAAAGAATATATTGGCTACTGTAATGTCCCGTAGGGTAGGTACTTTCTTGGTCTGCCGCTGTAGCACCTGCTTGAATTTATCTGCTGTCTGAAATATCTGCTCAATGTCAGTAACATTCAGTTCTTTGATACCCAGCAGATGTTTTACAGATAGCGACATATTTTATAGATCAGTGGTTTTTAGCTTCTTAATTTCGTTATACTTTATCTATCAGCACTACTTCGTCCTTACCGTCTTTTTCTTTCCAGTACACTATTACTCTTTGCGTCAGTATCGTATCCACGGTATGGCCTATGTAGTCGGGCTGTATAGGCAACTCCCGGCTGAAACGGCGGTCGATCAGGGTCAGTAGTTCTACCTTTTCCGGTCGGCCAAAATCCAGCAGTGCGTCCATTGCCGAGCGTATGGTACGGCCGGTATACAGCACATCGTCTACCAGTATCACCTGCTTGCCTTCTATGGTAAAGGGCATATTGGTATCAGCCGGTATATGGATATTCCTGCTCTGCACATCATCCCTGTAAAAGGTGATATCGAGTGTTCCGTAGTCTATATGCTTATTGCCGGTTATTTGTTTCACCAGCCCGGCTATACGGTCTGATAACAGTATGCCACGCGGCTGTATGCCGATGATGGCCGTATTTTTAAAAGAAAGGTGGTTTTCAACCAGCTGATGAGCCAGTCGCTGTAGTGTTATATTCAGCTGATCCTTGTTGAGGAGGGTCTTCATTTTACGTGGTAAAGATAAATGATTTGTTGAGAAGTTTTTATCCTTTCTCTAAAAACCTCCCTGCAATTTGTGAAACCTCCCTGCCATATGATAATTGTAATTTTACAAAGCGGAAAAGGGAAATGTGGTAATTTTGGGCTTTGAACCGGTGCCATGAAAACTTTGCTTTCCCCCATACTATCTATTAATGATTTTTTTGCAACATATGCCCACGCTCTTGAAGGTTACGATACCAAAACCATGGCGTTCCTGTACAACAGCCCTTGTACTATGATCTCCGACGATACCACTACTGTATTCAATGACCCCAGTAAGCTGGAAGGCTTTTTTAATGTGGGCGCAGGGTTTTACAGGCAGTTTGGTATTGTACATGTGCGCCCCCAGGTATGGACAAAACGCGACTGGACCGGGAAGATCATGAATGTGAAGGTAAACTGGCAGTATTTTGACGGGCTTAATGCGCCTGTATACGACTGTGACTACCAATATGTACTCAAAACAGACAAGCACGGCCAATGGAAGATCATCCTGTCGGTATCCCTCAATGAAAAGGAGCGGGTAGATGCCTGGAAGAAAAAGGCAGGGCTGTAGGAGCCACTTCACCGATAAATCGTAACTTGATCTCAATTTTCAAAACGCTATGAGAAATCAGAAGGTTGGCGGGTACCAGTTGCTGGTGTATATAGCTTACGGCTTTTTTATATTGCTGGGGCTTTCCTGGTTTTTAATGACCTTAAAGAATGGCCATTTCAATTTTATGGCATTTTTCATAGTCGCTGCATTTGGTTCGCAGGTCTACTACCGGCATATTTTCACCAACCTTATCTTCGGTATTTTATGCCTCGTGGGGTCTGTCTTTTGCCTGATGGAGGTCATCAGTATATTCGATCTCATGGCAAAGGGTGCCGAGTTCGATGGCCCGGTCAAGTCCTTAATAGCATTATCTTTGGTAAGTATTGTTATGTCGGGCATACTGATCTTTAGCTATACCAAACTTAGCTTTAAGGATAAATAATTGATACACCTGCATTACCCAAAAACTGTTTATGAAAAGTAACAGACACTTACTGCTTTTTCTCTTCGTGCTGCTGTGCGCCGCTGCCGCATGCAAGAAAAAAAGTCTCAATACCGCAGCTATTAAGATCGCCACTATCGACTACAGCCATGGCGGAGAACTCGAGCATTACAGAATCATTTACGATGCTTATAACAACGTGGATACGATGACCATCACCGGTGCAGGCAGTGCGGCCGGGCATAATGGGTTCAATGCGTTTAAATATTTTGGATCTTCTTACTCCATCACCAATGAAACAAACAATATAACCACTGTGTACGCCAATACTGCCGGTGTCATACTGGATGTAATGAATACCTCCGATTCTTTCAGCTTCATATATAGTGGCACCCAGCTTGCACAGTTGTACGACTGGTCTTATGCTGCCAATTCGCTTTTGAGCACAGCTCAATATACATGGACAAACGGCGATGTTTCGGCTATTTACTCCGGTTCCTCCACACAAACCTATGATTACAACACCGGTAAGCCCGGCCAGATCGGTGACCCGACCCGGGTAAGGCAGTTCCTGGCTGTTGGGCTACCTTATACTAAAACCAGCCACCTGCCAGCAGATATGTATGTCAATGGCACCTGGCAGGAAAAATACTACTATACATTTGATGGCCAGGGCCGTATCAGTCAATTACAGTTGGTGACGAATAATGCCCCAACTACAGATACAGCAGTTTATCAATACACTTACTACTAAGATTTAGCAATTCTATAAAGACGATCTTTTGGCAGAAGAACAAATTAAAATAAACCCGGTACGCATTCAGCGCAATATCGCATTGCTTTCGGTATTGCTGTTCCTGGGCAAGATGCTGGCCTGGTACCTCACGCATTCCGTAACCGTGCTTACAGATGCGCTGGAGGGCATTGTGAATATGATAGCAGGCTTCCTTGGCTTGTTCAGTATCATACTGGCTTCCCGCCCGCGCGATACCAATCATCCCTATGGGCATGGTAAGGCTGAGTTCCTTTCATCTGCAGTAGAAGGTACCCTCATCGTCATTGCGGGTATTATCATTATTTACGAAGGTGTGCTTCACCTCATTACCCGCGACAACAACATCAAAAAGCTGGATACCGGGCTGCTCATCGTGGTATTTTGCGGGCTGGTGAATTTCGCGGTGGGATGGTATGCCGAGAAAAAAGGCAAAAAGAGCAATTCCATGATCCTGGTGTCTGCGGGCAGCCACCTTAAAGCGGACGCATATTCTACAATTGCCATCGTCATTGGCTTATGCCTGCTGCTGGTCACTAACAATAAATGGTGGTGGCTCGATAGTACCGTCGCTATGTGTTTTGCGATCATTATTATTATTACCGGCACAAAGGTATTGCGCCGATCCATTGGAGGTATTATGGATGAGATGGATATGGGCCTGCTCCATGAGGTGATCACGCTCTTGCAGGAAAAGCGCCAGCCTCAGTGGGTAGACCTTCATAACCTCAGGGTGATACAGTACGGCAGTATGCTGCATGTCGATGCCCATATGACCATTCCCTGGTACTACCTGGTACAGCAGGCTGAAAAAGAAACCGAAACACTCGAAAGGCTCATCAAAACGCACTTCAGTGACCAAGTGGAGCTATTCATACACATTGATGGGTGCAAACCCTTCCAATGCAAATTATGCGCCCTTGAAGACTGTCCTGAACGCAAACACACCTTTGAAGGACAGGAAGAATGGACTGTAGCTAACTTATGGGCCAACTCTGCTCATGGCAAGAGCAGCAGCCCCGCATAAAGACAAAACGAATGCCTACTTGTTACCTATATACTGCTCTGCACGGGAGTTGAAATTGCTGCCGCCCTGCTCGTTTATGTACAAGCTTTGCCTCCACGATGTGTTTTGTACTTCGCCGCCCACAGTGGTATGCAACAGCCTGTATTCCGAACTGACGTTGTTCGGCTTATAGAAAAGGAATACAGCATCACTTATTTCTTTCTTGTTTTTTTGCGTGAGCAAATTATACTGCCATATTTCATAGGGCAGGGCTCCCGGTTCATTCTCCACTGTGATCACATCTGTTGGAGTGCCATATTTCAGGTAGATGATGCCCCGGTCTGTGGCGTAGCCGG
>CAIVKT010000053.1 GCA_903906615.1 uncultured Bacteroidota bacterium
CATTGAAAAACTAACAAAATGGCTTACCAACAATTAAAAGGCACAGGTGTGGCGCTGGTCACTCCTTTTCAAAAGAATGGCAGCGTTGATTATCCGGCGCTGGAAACATTAGTGAACAATGTGATCAAGGGCGGTGTTGACTTTCTCGTAGCGCTGGGCACTACTGCCGAAACACCTACACTGAGCCCTGCCGAGAAGCAAGCTATACTTACTGCCGTTGTAGAATATGCCAACGGCAAAGTGCCTGTGGTATGCGGCATAGGCGGCAACAATACCGAAGAAGTTGTGGGCCTGCTGAAGACTATGGACCTGCACGGCGTGTATGCCATACTAAGCGTATCGCCGTACTACAACAAGCCCAGCCAGGAAGGCATATACCAGCATTTTAAAATGGTGGCCGCGGCTACCAACAAACCCATCATACTATACAATGTACCTGGCCGAACGGGTGGCAACATACTACCTGCTACTGTACTGAGGTTAGCCGCAGACTGCAGCAACATAGTAGCCATAAAAGAGGCCAGCGGCAATATAGTGCAGTGCATGGAACTGCTGCAAAGTAAGCCCGATGACTTCATCGTACTCTCCGGCGATGATAACCTGGTACTGGCTCAAATGGCGCTGGGCATGGAAGGCATCATCTCCGTTGCGGCTAACTGCTTTACTAAGGAGTTTACCGACATGATGAACCTTGCTATTGTAGGCAAGTTTGACAAGGCACGTAAAGCTTTTTACAAATTGCTGCCGGGTATAGACCTGCTGTTTGCAGAGGGCAACCCTGCCGGCGTAAAATACGTACTGAGCCACCAGGGTGTGTGCGGCAATTACCTGCGCCTGCCTGTAGTGCCTGTGAGCGATGCTACGGGTAAGAAAATAGGTGCTTTTTTGAAAACGATGTGACCTCTCTCCCGTCCTCTCCAAAGGAGAGGGTGCTGTTAATTATATTCACTGCAATGGAGCGATCTGTTGCAGTTTTTTTTGCGCACTTTATGTTGCAGTTTTTTTATTTTTCATGTTCTTGCTGATTTTCAATTGGTTAAGATGAAATTGTCGGTAATTCTTGCTACATTTTTGCGCGCTGTTGCGCATTCTGTGCAGTGCCGTAAACCCCAAACCCCTAAAGGGGCTTCCCCTCAATTTACCTGACATTGCCTGTTCTTCGCTATCGCCTGTAAGCGAATAGTTTAAAACGCAAAGGCGCAAAGGAACCGCAAAGGGCGCAAAGCCTCTGTTCTCTTATTTTTTACGGCATAAAGGTCTACTATGTTTTGGAGCAGGCGAAATCGAATATCTATGACAGCACGCTTTCCGCGCTATGACAGCACAGCCGGCGTCTATGACAGAAATTATTTTTGAGGTAAGTGGTTGATAGTTGAAGAGATATACATTAGTAATGGCTGCGTTTTTTTGAAAGTGGTTTGCGGATACTTTTTGTGGTCCTTAAAAGATGTATTAGCGAATTTCTGAATCACGGATTAGTTTGATTACACGGATTTCACGGAAGCGAGACACTTCAGAACATTGGTACGAAGCGAGACGTTTCGACTAAAAGGGATTTGTGACATCATAGTTTTTCTACATGATGCTCTATTATCCAATTATTGTACAAGTGGTAGTTCTCTAAAAAAATAGATCCAGTGTCTATTGGTTTCGATGCTCTATAAACATACATTACATTTGTTGAGGGTTTGATGAAGATGCTATCACCAATATTGAAGAATGCCATTCTTGACGCGTAAAGTTCGGCGTAGTCATTATTTATATAGTAATAGAAATATTCCTCGCTAGTTTTAAACGGATCATAATGCCTGGTGTTGGTTTCTGTAACCTTCAAAGAAATTATCCCCCTATCATTTGCATAATCTTGCTTTTTTAGAATAACTCCGCTAATTCCAATTGCGTGATTTTTGAAATAGTTATCAATATACTGCTGTGTTTTAGCATCAGGCCTATCTATTCTATTAGCGATTGGAGTA
>CAIVKT010000054.1 GCA_903906615.1 uncultured Bacteroidota bacterium
GTTATGAGCCCGACGAGCTACCGCTGCTCTACCTCGCGCTGTGGTGCAAAAGTACGTCTTGTACACCGACTTACCAAACTTGTTTGTTAAAACCTTCACAATGCTGTTAGATAAACATCTGTTATCTTTCTTCTTTCCCTGCTGTTATATGCCTCTTCCTAATTTCATAGGACTTATCTTTGGCCTATGTCAAAAAGTGTAAAAAGAAAAAATACATCTTCCGGTGCCGGCAAACAAACATACACAGGCAAACTGGAGGTAACCCGAAACGGTATGGGGTTTGTAGTAGTCGCCGGGCAGGACAACGATATAATGGTGGAGCGGGATAATATGAACACCGCCCTCAATG
Source organism: uncultured Bacteroidota bacterium (assembly GCA_903906615.1). Classification (GTDB taxonomy): domain Bacteria; phylum Bacteroidota; class Bacteroidia; order Chitinophagales; family Chitinophagaceae; genus Nemorincola. Next base: position 350 of record CAIVKT010000054.1, read on the forward strand.
GAGATGAGGTGAAAGTAGAAGTAAAGGGTTATCCTGATAATAATAAACGTCTCAAAGGTACAATAACAGATGTAGTGCGCCGCAAGCAGTCCGAATTTAGTGGCGTGGTAGAGGTGCATCCTCATTTTGCATTTGTGATACCCGAAAGCGACCGCATGCCGGTGGATATATTCATACCCCTGCACCTGCTCAATGGTGCTGTGAACGGTGACCACGTTATGGCCAGGGTAGTAGAGTGGACCGGCAAAACAAAGAACCCCGTAGGAGAAATAGTGAATGTACTCACCAACGAATCTGTGAATGAGATAGCCATGCAGAGCCTGCTCACCGAAAATGGTTTTCCGCTCACCTTTCCAGATGATGTACTCGAAGATGCTGCCCGTTACCCGGATGTGATAGATAAGCAGGAGGTAAAGAAGCGTAAGGACATGCGCGATACCCTCACCATGACCATAGACCCTGTTGATGCCAAAGACTTTGATGATGCCCTGTCGTTCAAAGACCTGAAAGGCGGCCTTTACGAGATAGGTGTGCATATAGCTGATGTGAGCCACTACATAGAGCCTGGTTCGGCGCTGGATGCGGAGGCTTACCGCCGCGCTACCAGTGTATACCTGCCTGATAGGGTTTCGCCTATGTTGCCGGAGCGGCTGTCTAATGAGCTTTGCTCATTGCGGCCTCACGAGGATAAATATACGTTCTCGGTAGTGTTTAAGATCAATAGCGAAGGTGTGGTAAAAGAACATTGGATCGGTAAAACCGTTATTCATTCCGATCGCCGTTTCGCATACGAAGATGTGCAGGAGATCATAGAAGGCGCTACAGGAGATCATGCCAAAGAGATACATACTATAAACGGAATTGCCCAAAACCTGCGCGCAAAGCGGTTTAAAGATGGCGCTATAAATTTCTCCTCCCAGGAAGTTCGCTTTAAGTTGGATGAAACAGGCAAGCCCATTGGTATCGTTGTGAAGGAAAGCAAGGCAGCGCACCAGCTTATTGAAGAGTTCATGCTGCTCGCTAACAAGACCATTGCGGAGTATGTTGGGGGTATAAAACACAAGGGTGAGCATGTGCCATTTCCTTACCGGGTACATGATGTGCCTAATGAGGATAAGCTAAAGGTCTTCTCCCTGTTTGCGGGCCGCTTTGGAGTTAAGTTTGATCTGGGTAGCCCCGATAGCATTGCCAAGTCTTTCAATAAAATGCTGCAAACAGTGCAGGGCAAGCCCGAGCAACATGTGCTGGAGCAACTCGGTATCCGCACTATGTCGAAAGCGATATACACTACAGATAACATAGGCCACTATGGCCTCGGTTTTGAGCATTACTGTCATTTTACCTCGCCCATACGCAGGTACCCTGATATACTCGTGCATCGTATATTACAGGAGTGTTTGCTCAATGATATTCATCCTATAAAGCATTTGGAAGCCCAGTGCCGCCATTGCTCCGACCAGGAGCGCCGCGCTATGGAAACAGAGCGCACTGCCAACAAATACAAACAGGTGGAGTTTATGCAGGATTTCGTTGGCGACGATTTCGATGCGATCATCAGTGGTGTATCAGCATATGGTTTCTGGGCAGAAACGGTGGAACATAAGTGCGAGGGCATGGTGTCTATCAACAGTCTCAACGACTTTGATGATTTCGTATTCGTGGAGAGCGAGTACGCCCTCATCGGCCACAGCACGGGTATGCGCTTTGCAATGGGCGATAAGGTAAGGGTACGTGTATCCTCAGCCAACCTTGCCAAGCGGCAGATAGATTACGATGTGATCGAAGTCCCGCTGTTCGAAGGCCGCAGGCGGCCGGCAGGAGCAGGAAAAAGAAGCGACACCCGACCCGATCGGAAAGACAGTTCTTATGGCAAAGCAGGTAAGTCACACAAGTCGGGTAAGTCCTCAGCTAAGTCAGGTAGCAAGCCTGGTGGCCGGCCCGGCAAACCCGCAGATACTAAACGCAAAAAGAAATAACAACGAATGAGATCCTTCACCGACCTCGTAACATCATTTGATGAGCGGTTCACCTCGTCTATGCCATTTCCCGCAGGCCCTTCGGGCCTCTACGATCCGTGCAGGTACCTGCTGGCCCTGGGTGGCAAGCGGGTGCGCCCTGTGCTCAGCCTCATGGCCAATGAGCTGTTCGAAGAGATCAGCGAAGATGCCTGGCATACAGCATTTGCAATAGAGTTGTTTCATAATTACACCCTCATTCATGACGATATTATGGACAATGCCCCGCTGAGGCGCGGCAATGCTACCATACATACCCGCTATGGCCTTACCGCAGGTATCCTCTGCGGAGATGTGATGAGCATATACGCCTATGATCACATTGCAAAGATCAAAAAGTCACTCCCGCAGATACTATCGCTGTTCAACAAAACGGCTATAGAAGTATGCGAAGGCCAGCAACTGGATATGGATTTTGAGCAGCGCAACGATGTAAGCATTGATGAGTATATACACATGATCACGCTCAAAACATCTGTATTGCTGGCCTGTAGCCTCAAGATGGGTGCACTGGCAGGTGGCGCATTGGGCGATAATGCCAATAAGCTCTATGCCTTTGGCAAGAATATGGGCATTGCCTTTCAGCTACAGGACGACTATCTTGATGCCTATGGCGATACAGGTAAATTAGGCAAGCAAAACGGCGGCGACATCAAAGCCAACAAAAAGACCTACCTGCTGCTAAAGGCATTGGAGAATGCAAGCGCAGCACAAAGCAAAGAAATAGAAAGCCTGTTGCAAACTGATGCCGAAGATAAGGTGAGCGCCATGCTTGCATTATTCACTGCCACCGGCGCCGATGTGGCTTGTCGTGAGGCTACGGCAGATTATTCAGCCCTGGCCTTTGAATGCCTCGAAGATGTAGCCATACCCGCTAAGAAAAAAATCCCCTTGCAGCAATTGGCCGAGTACCTGCTGATGCGGGATAAGTAAATTAATGCAGGATTTACTAAATTTGCTAAAAGTGCCGATATGGAATTATCCTCATTAGATATAAACAACAATTACACCTACGCCGATTATTTAAAATGGAATTTTAAAGAGCGGGTAGAGTTGATCATGGGTAAGCTATTCAAAATGAGCCCGGCTCCCAGCCGTATGCACCAAGCTGTATCTGTATATTTGTCTACGGCACTTTATAATTATTTAAGCGGCAAAAAGTGCAAGGTTTATTCTGCTCCGTTTGATGTAAGATTGCCTGGTAAAAGTAAAGACGATAGAGATATTGTAACTGTAGTGCAGCCAGATATTTGTGTTGTGTGCGATGAATCAAAATTAGATGCCAAAGGCTGTATCGGCGCACCGGATATTGTAGTGGAAATATTATCACCCAGCAACAATGTAGTGGAGCTGAAGAATAAATATGATGTTTATGAGCGGGCGGGCGTTACAGAATACTGGGTGATTTCACCGCAGGATAAAACGTTTCTCGTTTATACTCTTAAGGATGGAGTCTACCATGCATCCAGGCTTATGGTGGAAGGGGATATCATCCGCACACCAATACTGGATGGTTTTTCAATAGACATCGAAGATATGTTCGATCATATGAGTTAGGGAGCAATAAGCAATTTCAGGTGTTTTTAATTTTTTACTTTTAATTTTTTACTTTTAATTTAGGTATGAATTATTGGCTCGTAAAATCAGAACCGTTTAAATATAGTTGGGATCAATTCGTAAAGGATAAGAAAACCTTTTGGGATGGTGTACGGAACTATGCCGCGCGCAACAACCTCAAGGCTATGAAAAGGGGCGATCATGTGCTCTTCTATCATAGCAACGAAGGCCTGGCCATAGTGGGTATAGCAGAAGTGGCCAAAGAAGCCTACCAGGATCCAACAACAGAAGACCCGAACTGGGTAGTGGTGGAATTGAAGCCGGTAAAGGCTCTCCCTAACCCCGTAACCCTCGCCGACATCAAAGCCGAACCATCACTTGCCGATATGGACCTCGTGCGCCTCTCGCGACTTTCAGTGGGTGCGGTAAAAGAAACGGAGTATAAGAAGGTGTTGAAAATGGGAGGTCTATGATTTTACTCCATTTTTCTTGTAATTGGTTGAAAAA
>CAIVKT010000055.1 GCA_903906615.1 uncultured Bacteroidota bacterium
TGGCGTATTCATATACAATACATAGACAGACAGCTGCATCTCAAAGACATTATAGAAGGGCAACAACATGATGAGGTTATCAAAGTGATACAATCCAAGAAGGAGCGGTACAATTAGTATGCTACGTGCATTTGCGAAGTTATTTTAATTGTCTACTGCAATATAAAAATGTCCACTTGAATTTATTATTATTCAAATAAAAACCTTCATTCCTTGCCTGCTTATTATCTTTATCCTATGAAAGTATCCATCCTGCTCTTTCCATTTTTATTGTTGTGCATTTCGGCTAATGCTGCTGTGGCTGATACAAGCCTGGTTACACCATTTGAGCGTAGCAAGGGCATGCGTACTGCCACCTATGAGGAGTGTATGAGCTTCTATAAGCGCCTTGCTGCGGCTCACAGCAATATAATGGTAGGCGATGTGGGTATTACTGATATAGGATACCCAGCACATGCCGTCTATTATACTAATGATGGCAAGTTCACGAAAGACGACTGGAAGAAGGGCAATAAGATAGTAATGCTCATCAACAACGATATTCATCCCGGTGAGCCTGATGGCGTGGATGCCAGCATGATGTTGCTACGAGATGCCTCCACAGGACGTATAACGGTACCCGACAATATAGTGCTGGTAGTGATACCCATATACAATATAGGCGGCGCACTGAACAGGAACAGCTACAGCCGTGCCAACCAGAACGGCCCCGAGAGCTATGGCTTCCGCGGCAACTCCCGCAACCTGGACCTGAACCGTGACTTCATCAAATGCGACGCAGCCGAGACATCGGGCATGGAAGAATTGTTTACCCGCATATCGCCCGATATCTTTATTGACAACCACGTAAGCGATGGCGCCGACTACCAGCATGTAATGACCCTGCTGGCCACACAGCACGATAAACTGGGTGGCGCTACAGGCGTGTATATGTACAGCACCTTTACCCCGCAGCTGTATAAGGATATGAAAGAAAAGGGCTACGACCTGGTGCCATATGTAAATGACTTTGCCGCCACGCCGGATAGCGGCTGGAAGGAGTTTTATGAATCGCCTCGCTTCTCCAGTGGCTACGCCGCCTTGTTTCACATCATGGCTTATGTACCGGAAACGCATATGCTCAAACCTTTTAAAGACCGTGTGGCAGCCACTTATGCACTTATGGAGTGCATGATCAAAGAAGCCTCGGTGCATGCGACAGAGATAAAGCAGGTGCGCAAACAAGACCTTGAATCGCTCGCCACACAAAAAAATTTCGTACTGGACTGGAAGGCAGATACCACCCGCTGCGACAGTATACAATTCAAAGGTTATACGGCGGGCTACAAGCCCAGCGAGGTATCGGGCCTGCCCCGTTTGTATTACGACCACAGCAAGCCTTTTACTAAAAACGTACCCTTCTACGACCACTACATACCCACGCAAACCGTGACTGCTCCCACAGCCTACATTATTCCCAAAACATGGGTGCCAGTGATCAGTTGCCTGCGCAATAATGGCGTACACATCATGCAGCTAAAAAGGGATTCTGCAATAAAGGTTACGGCCTACCATATAGATAATTATGAAACAGTGGCGCACCCTTATGAGAAGCACTACCTACATAAGCATGTCCAGGTAACACCGCAAACACAGGTCATCAGCTTCATGCAGGGCGACTATATTGTATGGACCGACCA
>CAIVKT010000056.1 GCA_903906615.1 uncultured Bacteroidota bacterium
GAAGAACTTGATGAGATAAAGAAGTACCTCGCGCAAATAGAAAAAAATATGGATCACCCTAAAAAGTAAAGCCATGAATTCAATGTCCGTTACTGTATACGCACTCACCCATTCGCTGGCATGGGCGCTCATACACTCTATGTGGCAGGGGCTGCTGGTATACGCCCTGCTCTATGCCGTACTGAAAGCCTTACAAGGTGCATCAGCACGCGCGAAGTATAACCTATCTATGATCGCTATGTGCGCCATCGCAGCCTGGTTTGCCGGCACATGGGCGATGCAATACCAAAAGCTACAGGTAACGGCGGCCTTCATTTCGCAATACACCCACCTTAACTCAGGCGTACCCAACTTTACGCACGCAACTACCTTTATAGCGCACACAACCAGCACACCAACCATTAGCCATGTATTACCCGGCATAGAGCAATATTTCCCGGCGCTCATTGGCATTTATAGTATAGGCCTGTTGCTCATGCTCAGCCGCTTTGTGGTGAATATGCTGCAGGTTCTTGCCTGGCGCAGGCAGGGGCTCGTGGCGCCACCGCAGGAGTGGGATAACCTTCTCACCGCATGGGCAAGCCAACTAAACATCAGCCGCCCCATAAAACTCTACCTCTCTACACGAATCAATGTACCTATGATGATCGGCACACTAAAACCCATCATCCTTATGCCCATAGCCACGCTTAATCAACTCACCACAGAAGAGGTAGAAACAATACTGTTGCATGAGCTGGCCCACATTCGCCGCAACGATTACCTGCTGAACATACTACAGACCATGGCCGAAACTGTGCTGTTCTTCAATCCTTTTGTGTGGCTTATATCGGCCATCATCCGCAAAGAGCGGGAGCATTGCTGCGATGATATGGTGGTAGCCCGCTCCGGCAATCCCCTGCCCTATGCCAAAGCCCTTGCCACATTGGCCGGCAGCCGTATGGACAGCAACAGCCTCTCCCTCGCAGCTACAGGCAATGATCATCAATTCTTTCACCGTATAAAAAGGATCATGGAAATGAAAAAGACTGAGCTCAACTATAGCCGTGTGGCGCTGCTGCTCTTAGCCATACTCGCCATTACCATAGGCACCTGTACTTTTACAGGCTCTAAATCTTTTGCACAAAAAGCAAAGACCTCTACAACCGATACAACTAAGAAAAGTGTGTATCGCTACTATACGGTAACGATAGATAGTAATGGCAAGAAGAAAGTGGTGGTGAAGGAGTTGACAGACCCAGTGAACGACATTGATAAAGATGATACCAATTTTACGTTTCCTAAAATAATTGCAACCGATTCTTCAATAAACGGAAGCAAAAAAATCCATTTGGCTTTTGATACACTACAATTGATCAGGACTGGAGCTGGGTACATACTACTTAATGAGGTTTCGGATGATAGCTTTAGCAATGATTTTATCCGGCAGCTTACAAAGAAGCATTCTGAATACATGAAAACGCGTGATACAAATGATAATTTCTTTACAGCAGCAATGGATCGTGATCTTTTAGCCAAGTTAAATAGAAAATTTACCGGTCTTGCAGGATGGGAAGGCTTATATCAATACTTGAATATGACCGGACAAGACATAGGCAACATACTTCAGGGCAAATCCAGAGATGTGGCCAGCCATTACAAAATCATGGAAGATGCTTTGTCAGTTGCCGATCCACAAATACAACAAGACAAGCAGTTACAATCCTACTTTGCGGGTCTACGCATAGAAACCATTATGGGTTATAGTCAAAGCAGGATAAACGAAATGGCGGATAAAATGCGGAATGAAGGATTGATCACAACAGATCAATACATTATAGAAAAGAAAAACAACTCAATATACATCAACGGCCAAAGGCAGCTACCCTATGTATTGAACGAATACAAGGCTTATTTTGGCACCAAAAATGCAAGGATAAAAGGTGTTAAAAAGCAGGTATCAGGTTATGAAACTGCAGATGCAGATATACCCGATGACTTTGATGCCAGCAA
>CAIVKT010000057.1 GCA_903906615.1 uncultured Bacteroidota bacterium
TCACATCCTTCAATGCCCACGCATAATCGCTTGCAGCTTTTTTCGTGCGGTCATTTACTGCGCCTATCTTTTGGTAGGGGTCTTCCTGCCCGCGCATCCCTGCCCACCATCGTTTCAGGTCGTGGCTCAGCGTGCCCGTACCTACCTGGCCCAGCCGGTATAGTTTCGAAACATGTTCAGCCTTGATGACGATGTCGCTCATGGTATAGGTGTGGCACACCTCTGAGGTGTGCCACACCTTAGAGACTGCTGCGAAATTACAATTATTCTTCAGGAAGTACGCTAATCCAGCTTAGGCGGGGTCCAGCCCAGGTCGGTAAATTTTTTGCGGCGCAGCAGGAAGTAATCCCATACGATACTGCGCTGGTATATACCGGCTTCATTTCTTGTTAAGATCAGCTTTTTGTTCTCGCGCCTGCGGCCTAGCCACTTGCCTATACTACCGTAGAAATGGAAGTGCGCTTTCATTATGGTGTAGGTCTGCTTAAAGTTGCCGGTAAGCAGTAATCGCATACCAGCCACGCCATCCAAAATCAACCTGTAAGGGAATAGCCACAACAGCTTTGTGCCTTTCTCATTTTTGATAAGTAATATCAGGTTATTGCGGAAGTTATAATAGAGCTTTTGCGGACTACCATAACTGATCACACTGCCACCCACATGGTACACCAGTGATTTGGCTATATAGCCTATTTTGTAGCCGGTATTCTTCAGGCGCCAGCAGAGGTCTATCTCTTCCATGTGCGCGTATAGTTCATTATCCAGTCCGCCTACTTTGTGGTAAAGGTCCGCACGTACCATAAAGCAGCCACCCGATGCCCAAAACACCTCTACATTATCGTTGTACTGGCCGTTGTCTTTTTCTATATCAAAGAAGATGCGCCCGCGGCAAAACATGTAGCCATACTTATCCATGAAGCCACCACCCGCGCCTGCATACTCAAAGCATTCTTTATCGCGCCAGTAGCGGATCTTGGGCTGGCAGGCCGCCAGCAGCGCATCGCGCTCCATAGCCTCGTGCAGCGGCGGGTACCAGCCTTCTGTTACTTCAAAGTCGGCGCTCAGCAGCACATAGTATTTAGCCTTGATCTGCTTCAGCGCTTCATAATAGCCATTGGCAAAACCATTATTGATGCCGATTTGTATGGTCTGTATGGAGGGGAAATTCGTTTGTACATATTGCAGCGTATCATCGGTAGATGCATTGTCCACAACAATTACTTCATAACCTGTATGGGCCTCTTCTACTATTTTAGGCAAAAAAAGTTCATGCCACTTAGTGCCGTTGTAACTGAGTATTACAACAGCAGTATCCTTATGGCATTCTATCATAGCAGGTGGAAACTAAAAGGCTTATTTATACTTGGGGTCATAAAGCGTGTTATCAGGCACAGTAATGTTATCATTCTTCTGATACTTGTGCTCATAAAGGTTGTAACAACCCGACCACGCAAATATGAAAAAGCCAAAAAAGCTCAATAAAAACAAAAAGCGCGATGCAGACGGCTTATTCAGCGCTATATCGTTGTCATTATCCAGTTCTGTAACGTGGTTGTGGTGTTGATTGTCCATGAATTGTAAATTTCCTGCGCAAAAATAGTAGTAATTCCTTCAAAATCATAATATTTTTACCTTTCCTTCGTTAACCGTTAGGGGAAATGCCATGCGTCAATATTTGAATTGGAAAACATATTTATCTTTAATAGCCCTGCTCATAGTGGGTGCATCGCTTTATTATACCAGCCAGCTCGCCGAAAAACTAGCCCTGGAGGAGAAAAAAAA
>CAIVKT010000058.1 GCA_903906615.1 uncultured Bacteroidota bacterium
GAGCTAAAGAAGGTATACAAAAGCTATGGCGACAAGGTGATCCTCAAAGGCTTTGACTATACATTTAAGAAAGGCGAGCGCATTGGCATCATCGGTAAGAACGGCGCTGGCAAAAGCACGTTCCTGCAAATGCTGCAAGGACTGGAGCCGCAGGACAGCGGCAAGATCAACATTGGCGATACCGTTGTCTTTGGCAACTTCTCGCAACAGGGGCTGGAGATCAAAGAAGATATGCGCCTCATAGAATTTGTGAAGAACATAGCCGAGAACTTTCCGCTGGCCGATGGCAGCACACTTAGCGCTTCGCAGTTCCTCACGCTGTTCCTCTTTCCGCCGGAGCAGCAATATACTTATGTATCCAAGCTGAGTGGTGGTGAGAAAAAACGCCTGCAATTACTGGCCGTTCTGTTCCGCAACCCCAACTTCCTCATTCTCGATGAGCCTACCAATGACCTTGACCTCCCTACCCTTTCGGTGCTGGAAAACTTTTTGAGCGACTACCGAGGCTGTATCCTCATTGTATCGCACGACCGTTATTTTATGGATCGCCTGGTAGATCACCTCTTTGTGTTTGAAGGCGATGGCGTGGTGCGCGACTTCCCCGGCAACTACAGCAATTACCGTATTGAGGAGCGTGCCAAAGAAAAGAATAAAGACGAGCCAAAGAAAGCCGCAGTGGCAGAAACCGCAGCCGCAACACCAAAAGCAGCAGCACCCCCAACGCCCGAAAAAAAGAAATTCTCCTTCAAAGACAAGCGCGAATATGACCTGCTGGAGAAAGAGATAGCTGCCTTTGAAGCCGAGCGTGCCACCATCACCGAAAAAATGATGGACCCTAACCTTAACTACGACCAGATACAGCAGATCAGCAACCGCCTCACCCACATTACCCGGCTACTCGAAGAAAAAGAAATGCGCTGGCTCGAGCTAAGCGAATATATATCATAGATCAAATTAATTTCTTTATCTTGCGCAAGTATTTTAAAAACAGATCAATACAATGAAAATAATCAAACTAACCTCACTGGCCCTCGTATTGCTGGTATCCGGTATCAGCACCGTAAAAGCGCAAAATGGTGAAGAGATCCTCACCAAACATATTACCGCTGTTGGCGGAACTGCAAAATGGGATGGTATCAAATCTGCAAAGATGGTTGGTAGCATGAGCATGGGTGGCATGGAGATCAGCATTACTCAAACCATTCTTACCGACAGAGCTATGAGAATGGACATCAGCGCAATGGGCATGAATGGCTACACCATCATCACCCCAAACGAAGGATGGATGTATATGCCCTTTCAACCCGGTATGGATAAAGTAACACCTATACCCGCAGATCAGATAAAGGCCTCGCACGATAAGTTGAACATGAAAGGCGGCTACCTCGTGGACAGGTCCAAATTAAAAACAGTAGAATACGTAGGCAAGGATACAGTGAACTCAGTACCCTGCTATAAAATAAAAGTTGTGGACAATGAAGGCAACGAACAGGTTGCATATATAGACATGGCCACCTACTACCTGGTGCGCAGCGAGTTGAAAGTAAAGGTACAGGACCAGGAACAAGAGGTGGACGCAAGCTACAGCAACTTCCAGAAGTTACCGGAAGGTATCGTATTGCCGATGACGGTAAGTGCAGCGCAAGGCGACATTACTTTTAAAAGTGTGGAACTGAACAAACCTATTGACGAAAAAATATTCACACCGATAGTGCCTGCGGCTACTCAAGATGGAGAAACAGAACCTCCAAAAAAAGAGATCAGCAAATAATTATTGCTTCACTTTTTCAAATGGCCGCCTCACTACAGATGCGGCCATTTTTATTTTCCACCACCCTGCTATTGGTAAATCTGTATATTAGCAGCAAATCACACTTACATCAACAACTTCCTCGCACAACTGAGAGCAGGCGACCCCGACGCCTATAAAAAGCTGGTAGGCGACTACCGGCAAAAGGTGTTCAATACCGCCATCAGCATGGTGCAGGATCATGGCATTGCCGAGGATATAGCGCAGGAGGTGTTTGTCACCGTTTTCCGTTCAGTACTGTCGTTCAATGAGCGTTCTTCCATATCCACCTGGATATGCCGCATCACCGTTAATAAATGCCTCGACCACCTGCGTGCCAAAACAAGGCAGAAACGTACGGGCTTCATCAGTATGCTCTTCAATAAAGACGAGCAGCCCCTGCACGACCAGCCTGTTTTTGATCATCCCGGCATACAACTGGAGCGCAAAGAGAAAGCCCGCTACCTCTTCGAGGCCATAGAAACCCTGTCCGGTACCCAAAAGACCGTCTTTATACTGGCCCATATCGAAGAATTACCCCAAAAAGACATAGCAGACATCATGAATATGTCTGTAAAAGCAGTGGAATCACTATTGCAACGTGCAAAAGCCAACCTGAGGAAAAAATTGGCTGCAGTATACACGAAGGAAAACGAATGAAGCAACGTCTAAAAAAATAAGGCAATGGAAAACAACAGGCAACAAGAACAATGGATAGATGAGGTGCTGCACAGCACGCAAGGCATGCTGCGCGCAGAACCTTCTGCGGGCTTTATGGCAGGCATCGAAGCAAAATTGCGCCATCCGCAGGGCAAAAAAGCCATATCTTTCCCCATAAAATGGGCGGCTGCGGCCATGCTGTTGCTGGCCTTAAATATAGGCTCAGTGGTCTACGCCACAGGCAAAGCACATAAAGCAGCTACACCTGCCGCAGATACTAATCCCTTTGCAAGAGAGATACAATCCCAAAACCTGTATAATTACTAGCCCATGGAGCAGAATAAAAGCACCCGGATATGGCAATGGGCAGTGCTGCTGCTGGTACTCTGCAACATTGGCCTTATAGTCACTATATGGCTCAAGCCCTCCACCCAATGGCTGCCCGCCAGGGAAACACCGCGCGACTTTGTCATACGCAACCTTAAATTTGATGCGCAGCAGGTACAAAAGTACGATGTGCTGGTAACTGCACACCACGAGGCCATGAAGCGCCTGGGTGCAGATGCTGTCAGTTACCGCAACGCACTGTTCACCAATCTGAAATATGCAGGTAATGGCGGGCTCAACACCGATTCACTGGCGCAGCTTATTGCCAATAACCAGAAGCAGGTAGAGCTCGTTACCTACAATCATTTTGCAGCAGTACGCGCCTTGTGTACCGAGCCACAAAAAGCCATATTCGACAACATCATTACCGATGTGATCAAGAAAATGAACGGCGGCCCGCACAAGGGACCTCCTCCCGGCGATGGAAGGCCGCCACATGGCGATGGCCCGCCACACGATCGGGATGGCCCACCTC
>CAIVKT010000059.1 GCA_903906615.1 uncultured Bacteroidota bacterium
ATGGCCGTGCTTTTTTTCGCCCCACTTGCCCAGCAGGCGATCATCTGTTTTTATCACAGCCGGGTCATCAATAGGATATTTGGCTCCATCGCAGCCTGCGAGTATAGCAACAAGTATAAACGATAACAATTTCACCAGTTTGCTCATATCCCGTGTTTCAACCGTGAACGCAAAAACTTATAATTCATTGCCATACCCTACCCCAAGCTTTTGTTAAGATCATTCCAGCTTAAAATCGGAGTACACTTTCTTGGCCACCACCTCGTATTGGCGGGCCATTGCCATATTGCCCAGTTTCTGGTAAGATAAGGCGATATAAGGCACATCCCTGCCGTTCTGCGGATTGAGGGACACTTCTTTGGTAAGTATATCAATAGCCAATTGATACTGGCCTGATAAATAATACGCCCTACCCAGGTTAGAGTAGGCGTTGATATAATTAGGGTTTATCGTTATCGCCTTTTTGAACTGCTCTATGGCCTGCGGGTATTTCTTTGCGTTGAGGTAAGATGCGCCAAATATATTCCAGGTATCCGGGTCATCTGGTTTCAATGCTACCACATGTGCAAACTGTGCCTCGGCAGAATCATATTTCTGTTGTAGGAAATAGACCGTGGCCAGCTCTTTGTTGCCATCATAATCATCAGGGCCAAACTGCGACAGCATCTGCCGGTAGTTTATCACGGCAGAATCAAATACCTGTAACTGCTTGTAGCAGCGGGCCAGGTTGAGGTACACAAATTTAAAATTGGGGTTCGCCATTTGCGATGCCTTCAAATAAGGTATAGCTTCCCGGTACTTGCCCATAGTAATGTACACACTGCCTAAATTGTTATTGGCGGTGGCATTCATGGGTTTCAGCTTCAAGGCTTTTTCATCATGTATCACTGCGGAGTCGTACATATGCTCCCTGTCATATATCCTGCCCAGTTCCACATGCGCTTCAGAGAAATCGGGATATATGGATAATGCTTTTTGCAGGTAGCCCACGCTCTCTTTATCCATCTCGTGGCGCTTAGTGGTGTCCGGCTCATCCGGGTACTTATTCTCGGCAATTGCCGTAGCCAGGTATTGGTACAGCCTGCTGTCATTGGGCGATTTCTCCACATCAGTTTTGTACAGGTTGTAGTCGTCTTTCCAATCGGCATTGCGGGCTACGGTCATACCGCCAAACACGAGCACCAGCGGCACCAACATCATCAGCACCTTTTGGCTTTTCAGGATGGTAAGCTCATTTGCTTTTTCTTTAATGATCCAATGCTCTGCGGCCAGCGCGGCAGCAATACAAATGCCTGTAGATGCGAAGAAGGCAAAACGCTCGGCCAGTTCGGCCCCCATCAGGAAGGGAAAGTTGGAGAACAGAGAAAGCGTGACCACAAAAAATATGATACTGAAGGCCAGCATATCTTTCTTGTCTTTCATTAATCTTGTAACCACCACGTAAGCCATAAACAGGTAAGCCGCTATAGACAGCCAGAACCATATATCGCCAACGCCGGAAAATGGTATGCTGTTGTAAGAGTGGTTGCACAGCAGCGGGTATGGTATGAACATCAGGGAAAGGTATTTGCCGATGATCACAAATTCTGTGGCAATCTTAGATATAACGCTTGGGGCATTCACCAGGGCGTTGTCCATAAAGTCAATACCGGCATCAGCCTGGTTGGCGTTGTATTTATTCAATACAACGGTACGGATAACAAGAAATACAGCAGTAGCTGCTACCGTGCCAGCCATGATGAGGATAGCGCGTTTCTTATCGGTATTGTGATACAGGAAGAACACCAATGGAATAATAGCCAGGAAGGTGATAACAGTCTCCTTGGAGATATAAGAAAGAAAGAGCAAAACAGTACCACCTATCAGGGCGGTTACCTTTCCCTTGTCCATATAATTCATAAAGGCATTCATGGCCCAGAAGGCAAAGAAGTAGCAGAGCAGTTCATCACGGCTTTTGATATTGGCCACTACTTCGGTGTGTATAGGGTGTACCGCAAATACCAGGGCGGCCACAAATGCGATCACTGTTTTTTTGCGATCGAAGAATTTATCGAGAAAGAGGAACAGCATCATTACGCAACCCGCAAA